>NZ_JBSICA010000040.1:0-45564 GCF_058245595.1 Pseudomonas sp. UF-293
GCGGTATGTCTGGCAGTATCAAAGGTGACTGACACACCGCTTTCGCGAGCAAGCCCGCTCCCACAGGGTATTTGCGTCATGGCGGTAATCGCGCTCGCGGATATCTGACCCACAGGTTTACAATCCACGCTCCTGATCAGGAGTAATCCCGTGCTGACTCATCTCGATTCCCAAGGTCGCGCCAACATGGTCGACGTCACTGAAAAAGCCGTGACGTTCCGTGAAGCGACGGCTCAAGCGCTGGTGCGCATGCTCCCTGAAACCCTGCAGATGATCGTCAGCGGCGGCCACCCCAAGGGCGATGTGTTCGCCGTGGCGCGCATTGCCGGGATTCAGGCGGCGAAGAAAACCAGCGATCTGATTCCACTGTGCCACCCGCTGATGCTGACTGGCGTCAAAGTCGAACTCAGCGCCGAAGGCGAAGACAGCGTGCGCATCGTCGCCCGCTGCAAGTTGTCCGGGCAGACCGGCGTCGAGATGGAAGCACTGACTGCCGCCAGCGTCGCCGCCCTGACCATCTACGACATGTGCAAAGCCGTCGATCGTGGCATGACCATCGAAAGCGTGCGTCTGCTGGAGAAAGTCGGCGGCAAGAGCGGCCACTTCCAGGCGGAGCAGCCATGAAACTGACCGTGAAGTTTTTTGCCCGCTACCGTGAAGCGCTGGGCGTGGATTCGGTTGCGGTTGAAGGCGATTTCGCGACCATCGATGACGTTCGCGCACTGCTTGCGCAACGTGATGGCGCCGAGGTCTTGAGCGAGCAGAACCTGATGTGCGCGCGCAACGAAGATCTCTGCCAGCTCGACGAGCCGGTGGTCGATGGCGACGAAGTGGCGTTTTTTCCCACCGTGACCGGAGGCTGAACATGGCGATTCGCGTGCAGGCCACGCCGTTCGATCCGGGTGCTGAAGTCAATGCGATGCACGCGGCCAATGTCGGCGTTGGTGCGGTGGTGAGTTTTGTCGGTTACGTACGCGATTTCAACGATGGGCTCGACGTGGCCGGGATGTTTCTCGAGCACTATCCGGGCATGACCGAAAAGGCCCTCGGCAAGATTGCTGTCGAAGCCGAGCAGCGCTGGCCGCTGCTGAAACTTGAAGTGCTGCACCGCATCGGCGCGCTGGAGCCGGGCGAACCGATCGTCTTCGTCGGCGCCGCCAGCGCCCACCGCCAGGCCGCATTCGATGCCTGCGCCTTCGTCATGGACTACCTGAAAACCCGCGCGCCGTTCTGGAAGAAAGAAAACACCAGTGATGGACCACGTTGGGTCGAAGGGCGCGACAGTGATCATGCGGCTGCGGATCGCTGGAAAAAGTAATTCCTGTAGCGTCCTCTGGTCAGTCTTCGCGAGCAGGCTCGCTCCCACAATTGGAAAGCGTTCCCTTGTGGGAGCGAGCCTGCTCGCGAAGGCGTCATCTGTGACACCGAAAATCCTCCCCTCTCTACCCGATTGACGATTTGTACCTGAGAGTCCAGTATGGATTTCCAAGTACAAAAAAAGCTTCTGTCTTGCAGCTATCAGCTTGCCGCTTGTAGCTGCCCTTCTTCGCCAAACCAACAACAACCCGCGAGAGAACGGACATGAAGAAACTTCCCCTCATCACCGGTCTGGCTCTCAGTCTGCTGGCCTGCTCCAGCGTCTTCGCCGCCGAGAAAACCCTGCGTATCGGCATCGAAGCGGCCTATCCGCCATTCGCGTCGAAAACCGACAAAGGTGAAATCGTCGGGTTCGACTACGACATCGGTAATGCCCTGTGTGCGCAGATGAAGGTCAAGTGCGTGTGGGTTGAAGGTGAGTTCGACGGGCTGATTCCTTCGCTGAAAGTGAAGAAGATCGACATGGCGCTGTCGTCGATGACCATCAACGAAGATCGCAAGAAGTCGGTGGATTTCAGCCACAAGTACTACTTCACTTCCTCGCGTCTGGTCATGAAGGAGGGCGCGACGGTGGATGATCAGTACGCCAGCCTCAAAGGCAAGAATGTCGGTGTGCAGCGCGCGACCACCACCGATCGTTATGCCACCGAAGTGTTCGAACCCAAGGGCATCAACGTCAAGCGCTACAGCAACAACGAAGAAATCTACATGGACCTGGCGGCGGGGCGCCTCGATGCGATTTTCGCCGACACCATTCCGCTTAACGACTTTCTGTCGATGCCGCGCGGCCAGGGTTATGCGTTTGTCGGGCCGGAGCTGAAGGACCCGAAGTACGTCGGCGAGGGTGCCGGGATTGCCGTGCGCAAGGGCAACGGTGAACTGGTCAGCCAGTTGAACAGCGCCATCGACGGGATTCGCGCGAGTGGCGAGTATCAGAAGATTTCCGAGAAGTATTTCAAGGCCGATATCTACGGCGACTGATAAAAAGATCGCAGCCTTCGGCAGCTCCTACATGGGAATGCGTTCTCCTGTAGGAGCTGCCGAAGGCTGCGATCTTTTGCTTTTCAGCCCTTCAATTCCTTCAAATGCTTGTACACCGTCGCCCGCCCCATGTTCAGCACATTGGCCACGTAGTTCGAAGCGCTCTTGCCCTTGAACGCGCCCTCGGCGTGCAGTGCCAGCACCAGTTCGCGTTTGTGATCGCGGGTCAGCAGATTCAGGCTCAGCTGCCGTTCGCGCAGCCAGGCGTGAAGGAAGGTGTTGATGCGCTCCTGCCAGTCATCACGGAACAGCGAGTTCGGCTGCGGAATCAGTTTGCTCGGTGACAGAAACAGGTCCAGCGCCGCTTTGGCGTTCTCGAACAGGGAAATATTCAGATTGATGCACAGCACCGCCAGCGGACGACTTTCGCTGTCGCGCAGCACGGTGCTCAGGCTGCGAATTTTCTGACCGTCCCAGTTGAGCTTTTCGTAGGGGCCGATATTCCTGTCGCTGACATCCTTGCTGAGCATGTCTTCCAGCGATGAATCGTCGCCGATCTCGCGCTTGGACAGGTTATTGGCAATGTAGTCGACCTTCTGAGTGCGCAGGTCGTGCAGCACCACCTCGGCGTGCGGAAAGAACAGCGTAGCGATGGCGTCGGCGATGGCGCGGAAGTTATCCAGCGCCGGGTCGAATTCGGGGGCAGTCATGACAGTGGAGCTCCAGGCAGCGTCAGCGCCCCTTGTGCCGGGGCGCTGCGAGTGTGCCGCAATCTTTTGGGCGAGTCGATGCGATCAAGCCAGTCGGGCCGGGGAGAGCATGGCGCTGTCCAGACCGAATTCATGCAAGTGTTCAGGTAGCGGTTCGCCGCGCACCAGCGCCGCACTGGCCTGACCCATCGCCGGCGACGTCTGAATGCCGTAACCGCCCTGCGCGGCGACCCAGAACAGCCCCGGTATTTGCGGATCGAAGCCGCTGAGCAGATCACCGTCGGCGACGAAACTGCGCAGGCCTGCCCACGTGCGGGTCGGGCGGCGGATCGTCAGCGTGGTGGCCTCTTCGATCTGATAAATGCCCATGGCGATGTCGAGTTCTTCCGGCTGCACATCGTGTGGTTCGACCGGATCAGCGTTGGCCGGCGAGCCGAGAAACATGCCGGCGTCGGGCTTCATGTAGAAGGATTCGTCGAGGCTGACCAGCATCGGCCAATGATGAGTGTCCACACCCTCAGGGCCGGCAAAGATAAATGCGGCGCGGCGTTTCGCTTGCAGCCCCAGCGGCTGCGCACCGGCCAGGGCACCGATTTTGTCGGCCCAGGCACCGGCGGCGTTGATGATCACGGGGGCGCGGAACGTCTCGCCATTGGTCTGCACGTGCCACAGGCCATCGGCTTCGCGGCGCAGGCCAAGCACTTCGCAATCGGTGCGCACTTCGCCGTGGTTGCGCCGAATGCCGCGCAGGTAACCCTGATGCAGCGCATCGGTGTCGATGTCGCAGGCCGAAGGATCGTAGATCGCGCCGTGGACTTTGTCCCGGCGCAGGATTGGCAGGCGTGCGCAGGCTTCGTCGGCGCTGAGCAGTTGCATCTGCGGCACGGTGGCTTTGGCGCTGAGGTATTGATTGTTCAGCTCGGCGGGATCACCGATGAAGTCGACGGTCATTTCGCCACGCGGGGTCAGCAGCGGATGCTCGCAGAAGCCGCTTGGAGGATGGTCGAAGAACGCGCGGCTGGCCTGAGTCAGTGCGCGTACCTGTGCGGTACCGTAGGCTGCGGTGTACAGCGCAGCGGAGCGTCCTGTGGAGTGATAGCCGGGATGGGTTTCACGCTCGAGCACGATCACTTTGCCGTGCGGCGCCAGCCAGAACCCGGTGGAAGCGCCGGCAATCCCGCCGCCGATGATGATGAAATCTGCGTGGCTCATGAAAACTCCCAAGTTATCGAGAACCCTGTAGGAGCTGTCGAGTGAAACGAGGCTACGATCTTTTGATCTTGATCTTGAAAAAAACAGGATCAAAAGATCGCAGCCTTCGGCAGCTCCTACAGGAGATGTGTGGTGTCAGTGGTGCAGGTGATAAACCGCATTGGCGAGGGCAATGTCTTCCAGGCCCAAGCCGATTGAACGGAAGAACACGTGACGGTCGTAACCCGGGCGCTGCACTTTTTCGCTGAGCAAGTCGGCGAGGTCGCCGACAATCGAATCCTTGCTCCAGCCATGCTGTTCAGTGGCAATCAGCATCTCACCTGCCGACCCCGGCGTGGTCTGACGATAGTCGCAGAACACCTGCATGTCGCTGAGGCTTTGCGCTGGTACTTCATGGGCGCGGGGGGCGTTGGTGCTGATCGAGGTGATCAGCGCCGGTTTGCTTAACGTTGCAGGATCAATCACCGGCCCGGCCGACGAGGTGCAGAGCATGATCACATCCGCGTCGGCAACGGCGGTCTCGCAGCTGTCGGCAATCTTCAGTGACGGCGCGATGGACTTCAACGCAGCCTGTGTTTCCGCATCTTCCAGCAGCGACGGCGAGTACACGTTGATACTTTGCCAGTCGCGCAAGGTTCTGACGTAATGCAGATGCGCCTGAGCAACTTTGCCACTGCCGATGATCGCCAATCGTTGAACGTTCAACGGGGCGAGGGCGTCGACCGCCACCGCTGTGGTCGCGGCGGTACGTGCGGTAGTCAGTTCGCCGGCATCGCAGAGCAACAGCGGCTGACCGGTTTTCATCGACATCAGCAGGGTCCAGGCCGTCACCAGCGCACCCTGCTCACGCACGATGTACGGCGAAGTCTTCACTCCGTAGACACCATCCTCCGCCAGCACGCCCAAGTAGTTGATGAAGTCGCCGGCGCCCTGCGGGAATTCCACCAGTTGCTGCGCCGGCTGCATTGCGTTACCGGCCGCCAGATCGCGGAACAGCTTGCGCAGGATCTGCGGCACATCGATACGCGCCAACAGCTCATGGGCCCGGGCTTGATCGATCACGTAAGGCGTAGTGGACATTTCGCGCTCCGAAACTAAACTTATTTTTCCATTATGGACTTTTAGTTTGGCTGGGCAACCATCAGGCGTAAAAAAAGCGCAGTCCGTTTCCGGCTGCGCTTTTTCGTATCGCGACGCTTACTGTGGACGCTTGCGCTCAACCGCACGCAGCAGATGCGTCGGCGGGGTTTCGCAGCTGATCTTGCGACCGAGTTTTTCTTCGATGGACGGCAACTGGTAAGAGTCGTCCTCGCCGGCAAAGCTGATCGACACGCCGTCAGCGCCGGCACGCCCGGTACGGCCGATGCGGTGCACGTAGTCGTCCGGGACTTCCGGCAGGGTGAAGTTGATCACGTGGCTGATGCCGTCGATGTGGATGCCGCGACCGGCGACATCGGTTGCGACCAGCACGCGAATCTTGCCTTCGCGGAAACCTTCCAGAGTCTTGATGCGCTTGTGCTGCGGCACGTCGCCGGACAGCTGCGCGGCGTTGATGCCGTCACGCACCAGGCGCTCTTCGATGCGGCGCACTTCGTCCTTGCGGTTGGCAAACACGATGACCCGCTCCCAACCGTTATCGTTGACCAGGTTGTAGAGCAGCTTGTATTTGTCGGCAGCGGCGACGGCGTAGATGTGCTGCTCGACGTTTTCATTGGCGACGTTGGTGATCTCGATTTCGACGATGGCCGGGTCGGTGGTCCATTGCTTGGCCAGATTCATCACGTCTTCAGTGAAGGTCGCGGAGAACAGCAGAGTCTGGCGCTCGGATTTCGGCGGGGTCTGACGAATGATCTGCCGCACCTGCGGGATGAAACCCATGTCGAGCATGCGGTCGGCTTCGTCCAGCACCATCACTTCGACCATGTCCAGGTGCACGTCGCCGCGCTGGTTGAAGTCGAGCAGGCGGCCCGGCGTCGCAACAAGAATGTCGCAGTGACGCGCTTCGAGGTGCTTGAGCTGTTTGTCGAAATCCATGCCACCGACGAAGGTCATTACGTTGAGGCCGGTGTATTTGGTCAGGTCAGCGGCGTCCTTGGCGATCTGCACCACCAGCTCGCGGGTCGGCGCGATGATCAGCGCACGCGGCTCGCCCATATAGCGCTCTTTCGGCGGCGGCGTTTGCAGCAATTGGGTGATGATCGAGATCAGGAACGCGGCGGTCTTGCCGGTGCCGGTCTGCGCGCGGCCGATGGCGTCTTTGCCGGCGAGGGTGAAGCCCAGCACCTGCGCCTGGATCGGCGTGCAGTAAGGAAAACCCAGATCCTGAATGGCGTGCATCAGTTCCGGTGCAAGTTTGAAATCGTGAAAGCGGGTTTTGCCTTCCTGTGGCTCGACGACGAAGTCTTCGAGTTTCCATGGTATTACCGGTGCCTTGGGCTTCGGTTCGCGACGTGGTCTGGCCGGTTTCGGCGCTTCGCTGTGCGCAGTCTCGGCGGCAACAGGCGCGGCCGCAGCGGGTTTTTCTTCTGGCTTCGGTTTCGCTATGGAAGCGGGGCGGTCGGCCTGCGGGGCATCGGTGCGATGACCGGGGGCGTGCGACGGCGCACTGGGAACTGGCGCGAGCTGCTCAGCCTCGCTTTTACCGAACATTTTCTTGAGTGCTTTGAGCACGGTCATCTCATCAGTTGGTTAAGGAGTGTACGCCGGCCAGTGTAATGCAAGAATCGGGCGCGGCGTAGTAGGAGGGATCAATGGGCGGGCATTGCTCGCGAATCAGCGCAGGCGTTCGCTCAGCCAGACGCCGACGTCGCGAATCTCTTCAGGTAACACTTCGTGCTCCATTGGGTATTCCTGCCATGTCACGGTGACACCATGCTTCACCAAATGCTCATAGGCACTGCGTCCCATCGAGTTCTGCACCACGCCATCGAACTGGCCGTGCAGACACAGCACCGGAATGCGCTGCTGACTGGCGGATAACTCCAGTTCGTCGCTGAACGTCGGCGCGTAAGTCGACAGCGCCAGCACCCCGCCCAACGGTCCCTGCCATTTCAGAAAAGCGGTGTGCAGTACCACCGCGCCACCTTGCGAAAACCCGGCAAGAAAAATCCGCGAGGCGTCTATTCCGCTGGCGCGCTCGTTTTCGATCAGTTCGATGATGCGGTCTGCCGAAGCTTCCAGCTCGTCGCGGTCGATCGCCCGGGCCGGGCTCATGGCTTTGATGTCGTACCAGCTGGGCATGGCATATCCGCCATTTATCGTCACTGGACGCGTCGGTGCCTGCGGCAGGACAAAACGCGTGCTCAGCAGGCTTTCCTGCAACGCCTCGGCCACCGGCAGGAAGTCGTAGCGGTCGGCGCCGAGGCCGTGCAGCCAGATCACGCAGGCGTCTGCGGGCTTAACAGGCTGAAGAATCAAGGGCTCGGTCATGTCTGCTCCAAAAATGTGCGGGCGCTCTCATTGAGTGCGTGATTGAAGTGCGCGCCCGGTTGATCCGTTAACAAGATGTCGCAAGGTTACAAGTTTAGCTATTGACGTGTCGCGCAATCACTTCGGCAAGCGGTGTGGTACGGCGTTTGCTATGGAGCTTTGCGTACGAAGCATCCGTTGCGCGGCGGTAACACTATCAGTGTCAGTCGCGCGATGGGATAGCAACGAATCCGGTGATGGATGTTCGCCAATGGCCGCTACGGGCTTAGCGAACGTGAAAGGGCTACAGCCCGTTCGGCCGATTGGTGAGAAGTGAGTGATCCATGATGTGGATTTTCTCCTACTAGACTCATAGCGAAGGTCTTACGTCGGTTGACCCCAAAAAAAGCCAACACGGGTCAACAACGCCTCAAAAGGGTGCGACAGGACTCAAGCTCCGACACAACAAGAGCAAAACTGGAGGTTTGAATGAAGATGTTGAAATCCACTCTGGCGGTCGTGACTGCTGCAGCAGTACTCGGTGTCAGCGGGTTCGCTCAGGCGGGTGCAACCCTGGATGCGGTACAGAAAAAAGGTTTCGTGCAGTGTGGCGTGAGCGACGGTCTGCCGGGCTTCTCGGTACCGGATGCGACCGGCAAGATCCTCGGCATCGACGCCGACGTCTGCCGCGCTGTGGCCGCAGCCGTTTTCGGCGACGCCAACAAGGTCAAGTTCAGCCAGTTGAACGCCAAGGAGCGCTTCACCGCGCTGCAGTCCGGCGAGATCGACATCCTGTCGCGCAACACCACCATGACCAGCTCCCGTGACGCGGGCATGGGCCTGAAATTTCCGGGCTTCATTACCTACTACGACGGCATCGGCTTCCTGGTGAACAACAAGCTGGGCGTGAAGAGTGCCAAAGAGCTGGACGGTGCAACCATCTGCATCCAGGCCGGTACCACCACCGAACTGAACGTTTCCGACTACTTCCGTGGCAACGGTCTGAAATACACCCCGATCACTTTCGACACCTCCGATGAAAGCGCCAAATCGCTGGAATCCGGTCGTTGCGACGTGCTGACCTCCGACAAATCCCAGCTGTTCGCCCAGCGCAGCAAGCTGGCTTCGCCGAAGGACTACGTGGTTCTGCCGGAAACCATTTCCAAAGAGCCACTGGGCCCGGTCGTGCGTAATGGCGACGACGAGTGGCTGGCCATCGTGCGTTGGGTAGGCTACGCGCTGCTCAATGCCGAAGAAGCCGGCATCACTTCGAAGAACGTCGAAGCTGAAGCCAAGTCGACCAAGAACCCGGACGTGGCCCGTATGCTCGGTGCTGACGGCGAATACGGCAAAGACCTGAAGCTGCCGAAAGACTGGGTTGTGCAGATCGTCAAGCAGGTCGGCAACTACGGTGAAATCTTCGAGAAAAACCTCGGCAAGAGCACTCCGCTGGAAATCGACCGTGGCCTGAACGCCCTGTGGAACAACGGCGGCATTCAGTACGCACCACCAGTGCGCTAATGGTTCTATCGCCCGGCGGGCCAACCGCCGGGTGATGTTCTTGTTCCATTTCTTCCGGGGCACTTCATGCAAAATTCTATCGGCGCACCAAAGCAGAGGTTCAGCCTCAGCGATCCACGAGTGCGTGCGTGGCTATTCCAGATCATCACCGTTGTGGCGGTGGTCTCGCTTGGCTGGTACCTGTTCGACAATACCCAAACCAACCTTCAGCACCGGGGCATCACCTCCGGTTTCAGCTTTCTGGAGCGCAGTGCCGGATTCGGCATCGCTCAAACCCTGATCGACTACACCGAAGCGGACAGTTACGCGCGGGTGTTTGTCATCGGCCTGCTCAATACCCTGTTGGTGACCTTTATCGGCGTGATCCTGGCGACGATCCTCGGTTTCATCGTCGGTGTAGCGCGGCTGTCGCAGAACTGGATCATCGCCAAGCTGGCGACGGTGTATGTGGAAGTGTTCCGCAACATTCCGCCACTGCTGCAGATCCTGTTCTGGTACTTCGCGGTGTTCCTGACCATGCCGGGGCCGCGCAACAGCCACAACTTCGGCGACACCTTCTTCGTCAGCAGCCGTGGCCTGAACATGCCGGCCGCAATCGCCGCTGACGGCTTCTGGGCCTTCGTGGTCAGCATCGTGCTGGCGATCGTCGGCATCGTGCTGATGTGCCGCTGGGCCAACAAGCGCTTCGAAGAAACCGGCGTACCGTTCCACAAGTTCTGGACTGGCCTGGCGATTCTGTTGGTGATCCCGACCCTGTGCGCGCTGATCTTCGGCGCTCCGCTGCACTGGGAGCTGCCTGAGCTCAAGGGCTTCAATTTTGTCGGTGGCTGGGTGCTGATCCCGGAATTGCTGGCGTTGACCCTGGCGCTCACCGTGTACACCGCAGCGTTCATCGCTGAAATCGTGCGTTCCGGGATCAAGTCGGTCAGCCACGGTCAGACCGAAGCGGCGCGTTCCCTCGGCCTGCGCAACGGCCCGACCCTGCGCAAGGTGATCATCCCGCAAGCCCTGCGCGTGATCATTCCGCCGCTGACGAGCCAATACCTCAACCTGGCGAAAAACTCCTCGCTGGCCGCCGGTATCGGCTATCCGGAAATGGTTTCGCTGTTCGCTGGCACCGTGCTCAACCAGACCGGGCAGGCCATCGAAGTGATTGCCATCACCATGAGCGTGTACCTGGCGATCAGTATCAGCATTTCCCTGCTGATGAACTGGTACAACAAGCGCATTGCGCTGATCGAGCGGTAAGGAAAAGCGCATGAGTACTCATACTTTCAAACCCGACATGCCTCCACCCAACAGCAGCATCGGTGTGGTGGCGTGGATGCGCGCGAACATGTTCTCCAGCTGGCTCAACACTCTGCTGACCCTGTTCGCGTTTTACCTGATCTACCTGGTCGTGCCACCGATCCTCAGTTGGGCGATCGTCGACGCCAACTGGGTCGGCACCACACGCGCCGACTGCACCAAGGAAGGCGCCTGCTGGGTGTTCATTCAGCAGCGTTTCGGCCAGTTCATGTACGGCTACTACCCGACCGACCTGCGCTGGCGCGTCGACCTGACCGTGTGGCTGGCGGTCATTGGCGCAGCACCCCTGTTCATCTCGCGCGTGCCGCGTAAAGCGGTGTACGGCCTGAGCTTCCTGGTGCTGTACCCGATCATCGCCTTCACTTTGCTGCATGGCGGTTTCGGTCTGACCACCGTGCCGACCAGCCAGTGGGGCGGCCTGATGCTGACCCTGGTGATCGCCACCGTCGGCATCGCCGGAGCATTGCCGCTGGGCATCGTGCTGGCGCTGGGGCGACGTTCGAACATGCCGGCGATTCGTGTGGTCTGCGTGACCTTCATCGAGTTCTGGCGCGGCGTGCCGTTGATCACGGTGTTGTTCATGTCCTCGGTGATGCTGCCGTTGTTCCTGCCCGAAGGCATGAACTTCGACAAGCTGCTGCGGGCGCTGATCGGTGTGATCCTGTTCCAGTCGGCCTACGTTGCCGAAGTGGTGCGCGGTGGTCTGCAGGCGATTCCCAAAGGGCAGTACGAAGCGGCTGCAGCGATGGGCCTCGGTTACTGGCGTTCGATGGGCCTGGTGATTCTGCCGCAAGCGCTGAAGCTGGTGATCCCGGGTATCGTCAACACGTTCATTGCGCTGTTCAAGGACACCAGTCTGGTGATCATCATCGGCCTGTTTGATCTGCTCAACAGCGTCAAGCAAGCCGCTGCCGACCCGAAATGGCTGGGCATGGCTACCGAAGGCTACGTGTTCGCCGCCTTGGTGTTCTGGATTTTCTGTTTTGGTATGTCGCGCTATTCCATGCATCTGGAACGCAAGCTCGACACTGGCCACAAGCGTTAGGAGTTCTCTGTAAATGAGCGAAGCAATCAAAAAGCCTGTGGGTCCGGAAGGCATCATCCAGATGCAGGGCGTGAACAAGTGGTACGGCCAGTTTCACGTACTCAAGGACATCAACCTCAACGTCAAACAGGGCGAGCGCATCGTCCTGTGTGGCCCTTCGGGTTCCGGTAAATCGACCACGATCCGTTGCCTGAATCGTCTGGAAGAACACCAGCAGGGCCGCATCGTCGTCGATGGCGTGGAACTGACCAACGACCTCAAGCAGATCGAAGCGATCCGTCGCGAAGTCGGCATGGTGTTCCAGCACTTCAACCTGTTCCCGCACCTGACCATCCTGCAGAACTGCACCCTGGCGCCGATGTGGGTGCGCAAGATGCCCAAGCGCAAGGCCGAAGAAATTGCCATGCACTACCTGGAACGCGTACGCATTCCGGAGCAGGCGCACAAATATCCGGGGCAACTGTCCGGCGGTCAGCAACAGCGTGTGGCGATCGCCCGCGCCTTGTGCATGAAGCCGAAAATCATGCTGTTCGACGAACCGACTTCAGCACTCGATCCGGAGATGGTGAAGGAAGTGCTCGACACCATGATCGGTCTGGCCGAAGACGGTATGACCATGCTCTGCGTGACCCACGAAATGGGCTTCGCCCGCACCGTGGCCAATCGCGTGATCTTCATGGACAAGGGCGAAATCGTTGAACAGGCCGCGCCGAATGACTTCTTCGACAATCCGCAGAACGATCGGACCAAGTTGTTCTTGAGTCAGATTTTGCATTGATGCCAGCCAGGCATTGAAACAAACCCGGACTCAGTTCCGGGTTTGTTTTGTCTGGGCTCATCTGGCCAGAACAGTTTCCCGATCCGGGTGACGAGTTTCCAGAAGCTGCTTGAGACCGTCATCTGTGTGAAGTGCCTGAATTTCCTCTAGCAGATCGGGATGACGATCCAGAAGCCGCATCAGTGTGAACAACGGCTGCGGCGGAGCCAGTTCGCCGCGTTCATATCGTGAAAACGCATTATGCCCACCTCCTGACAGCCACTTCACCGCACTTCTTTGAGTGAGATGGAGCTTTCGGCGAATACGCTTCATCTCGGTACCGATCAGCCCAAGTACGTCTTCGAGTAATTGATCGCCGGCATCTACGTAGCGCTCGGCACTGTCGGTGCCACTGTCAAAAATGATTTCGCCACAGACCCTGCACTCCCAGCCGGCCAGATGGTGTACGGGCCGCGAAAACTGTTTGTAATTGACCTCGAGACTGCGATCTTGAAAGTGATGCATTGCGTGTTCGGT
Organism: Pseudomonas sp. UF-293; assembly: GCF_058245595.1. Lineage (NCBI taxonomy): Bacteria > Pseudomonadati > Pseudomonadota > Gammaproteobacteria > Pseudomonadales > Pseudomonadaceae > Pseudomonas > Pseudomonas sp. UF-293. The sequence goes on from NZ_JBSICA010000040.1 coordinate 12,857, forward strand.
GCCGCAAGTCAGGCATTGCCTCTTGCTCATGTGTTTTTCTCCTTGAAGGAAATCACCGGAGAACCACCGCTGATGCAGTAGGTCACTTTGATGTAGATCTCCCGATTTCGAAACGATACGTGGTAGACGTCGTGCCAGTTCCGATGGTTGGAATACGACGTCATGGATTTGTAGAGCATCCGCCGCTCAAGCGTACCCACAACCTGCATCATCACTTTCCAGGACATGCCCATGTCCCGGCCTGTCTCAAGTGCATAACGTGTAAAGGCTTCTTTGCCTCGTCTAACTACTTCGGCCTTTACGACTGCCAAGTCGTAATGGGGTGTGTTCTTTTCCATAAGAAGCCAAAACCCTGTCCCTGAAATTACCCTTAAAGGGTAATTTTGACCAATCGAAAATGCCGCTCCATGTGTCTCCGATTGACCCTAGGTGGTTGCCGTCCTACATGGGTCTGACTAACATGTCGGAAAATTCATCCTATGATTGGATGAAAAGGCGAGGCTCATGTCTGAAATTTCCCCTTTGATCAAACGATCCCTGGTCGATCAGGCTTTGGATCAACTGCGTCAGCGCATCAACAGCGGTGCGTGGCAGGTCGGCGAGCGCTTGCCTACCGAGCCGGAGCTGTGTGCCGAACTGGGCATCAGCCGCAATACGGTGCGTGAGGCGATGCGTGTTCTGGCGTTCTCGGGATTGATCGAAATTCGTCAGGGCGACGGCAGTTATCTGCGCGCGGTGGTCGATCCGCTGGATACGCTGAAAGCCTTGTCCCGCTGTTCGTTGGAGCAGGCCCGGGAGACCCGACACATCCTTGAAGTCGAGGCCATCGGCCTGGCGGCGTTGCGCCGTACCGATGAGGATCTGGCGGCGCTGCGCGAAGCGCTCGGCACCAGCGGCAGCCACTACCACGGCGATCTCGACACCTATATCGCCTGCGATCTGGTGTTCCATCGCCGACTGGTCGACGCCGCGCATAACCCGACCCTCAGTGAGCTGTATCGCTATTTCTCCAGCATCGTCGGCGCGCAATTGCGCCAGACCCTGAATATCTCCCCGCGCCGTCAGGAAGTGTTCGATCTGCACATCGACTTGCTCGATGCGGTCGAGCAACGCGACCCGGAACGGGCCAAAGCCTTGTCGAGGCAACTGATCAATGAACCTTGAAACCGAGAAAACCATGTCCCGCAGTGAGTTATCCACAGCGTCGCAACGCTCCCCCGAACTTGAAGAGTTGCTGATCGATGCCGAGGCGGATGACGAGCAGGTGCAGCAAAGCCATCCGGTGGTAAAACGCCCATGGCTGTTGCTGCTCGGGCTGATTCTGGTGGCACTGAACCTGCGCCCGGCGTTGTCGAGCATGGCGCCCTTGCTCAGCGAGGTCTCCAGAAGTCTCAAGTTGTCTGCGGCGCAGGCGGGATTGCTGACCACGTTGCCGGTGCTGTGCCTGGGCTTGTTCGCACCATTGGCGCCGATCCTTGCGCGGCGGTTTGGTGCCGAGCGCGTGGTGTTGGGAATTCTGCTGACACTGGCCGGGGGGATTATCCTGCGCAGCAATTTCGGTGAGATCGGGTTGTTCGCCGGCAGCGTCCTTGGCGGCGCCAGTATTGGCATTGTCGGTGTGCTGCTGCCAGGCATTGTCAAACGCGACTTCGCCAAACATGCCGGGACCATGACCGGCGTCTACACCATGGCCCTGTGCCTGGGCGCGGCAATGGCCGCGGGTTCGACCGTGCCGCTGAGTGAACACTTCGGTAACAGCTGGGCGATGGGCCTGGGGTTCTGGGTAATTCCGGCATTGGTGGCGGCGGTATTCTGGTTGCCACAAGTCGGCTCGAAGCACGGTGCGCACAACGTCGCTTATCGCGTGCGCGGGTTGCTGCGGGATCCGCTGGCCTGGCAGGTGACCTTGTACATGGGCCTGCAATCATCGCTGGCCTACATTGTGTTTGGCTGGTTGCCGTCGATCCTCATCGGGCGCGGGCTGACACCGACTCAGGCTGGATTGGTGCTGTCCGGCTCGGTGATCATTCAACTGGCCAGTTCGCTGGCCGCGCCGTGGCTGGCGACCCGTGGCAAAGATCAGCGTCTGGCGATCGTTGTGGTCATGGCGCTGACCTTGGCCGGCCTGTTCGGTTGCCTCTATGCACCGATCGAAGGTTTGTGGGGCTGGGCCATTCTGCTCGGGCTGGGGCAGGGCGGTACGTTCAGTCTGGCCCTGACCCTGATCGTGCTGCGCTCACGCGACTCCCATGTCGCGGCGAACCTGTCGAGCATGTCCCAGGGCTTTGGCTACACCCTGGCGTCCATGGGGCCGTTTGCCGTGGGCGTGGTGCATGACTGGACCGGCGGCTGGAATGCGCTGGGCTGGATTTTCGGCATTATCGGCGCCGGTGCGATCCTCGCCGGGCTGGGTGCAGGGCGCGCGTTGTATGTGCAGGTGCAAAGCGAAAAGATCTGAATGCACTGGGTGCGAATGTGGGAGCGAGCCTGCTCGCGAAAAGGCTGTTTCGGTCAACATAGATGCTGAATGTTGAATTGCCTTCGCGAGCAGGCTCGCTCCCACAAGGGTTTTGCGTATTGCCGATAGTGTTTCTGCGCGCGGCAGATTATGGTGCTGGCAATCTGTACCTATTTTTTTGGAGACTGCCTTGAGCGAAGCCCATAGCGCCCTGATCAACCGCTTCTACCAAGCCTTTCAGCGCCTTGACGCAGAAGCCATGGCCGCCTGCTACACCGATGACGTGGTCTTCAGCGATCCGGCCTTCGGCGAGTTGCGCGGGCGCGATGCCGGCGACATGTGGCGCATGCTGACTACCCGCGCCAAGGATTTTTCCCTGACCTTCGACAACGTCCGCGCCGACGAGCGCACCGGCGGCGCGCATTGGGTGGCGACTTACCTGTTCAGCCAGACCGGCAATGTCGTGGTCAACGATATCCAGGCGCGCTTCGTCTTCCGTGACGGCAAGATCTGTGAGCACCACGACCACTTCGATCTGTGGCGCTGGTCGCGGCAGGCGTTGGGTTTCAAGGGCTTGCTACTGGGCTGGACGCCGCTGGTGCGCAACGCCGTGCGTGCTCAGGCGCGCAAGGGCCTGAAGGCATTTCAGGCCGGGCGCTGATAAGATCGCCGCCTGTTTTCCTACACGTTCAGATCACCCAAGTGACCAGTCTTAGCGAACAATCCGTCGATGCTGCCGAGCCAGTGAGCAAATCCTGGTTCGTCTACCTCGTGCGTGCCGCCAATGGCTCGTTGTATTGCGGAATCAGCGACGACCCGGTGCGCCGTTTCGCCAAGCACCAGAGCGGCAAGGGTGCGCGGTTCTTCCTCTCCAGCCCGGCGATGGCGCTGGTTTACACAGAACGTTGCCAGGACAAGAGCGATGCTCTGCGTCAAGAACGGCTGATCAAGAAGCTGCGCAAGAGCGCCAAGGAATGCCTCGTCGCGTCTTATCAATCTGACTGATTGGTTCCCATCAGGCAGATCGGTAGGCCTGCCAGGTAATGCACGCTAAGCTGCGGATTCACTTTTCCAGCGGCGGAGCCGAGCATGTCCGAGTTGATTCTGCACCATTACCCGACCTCTCCATTTGCCGAAAAGGCCCGCCTGCTGCTGGGCTTCAAAGGCTTGTCCTGGCGTTCGGTGCATATTTCCCCGGTGATGCCAAAGCCGGATCTGACCGCCCTGACCGGCGGCTACCGCAAGACCCCAGTGCTGCAGATCGGTGCTGACATCTATTGCGACACCGCGTTGATCGCTCGACGCCTGGAACAGGAAAAAGCCCTGCCGGCGTTCTTCCCCGAAGGCCAGGAAATGACCAGCGCCAGTTTTGCGGCGTGGGCCGACTCGGTAGTGTTTCAGCACGCGGTGAGTCTGGTGTTCCAGCCGGAATCGGTGGCCGTGCGTTTCGGCAAATTGCCGCCGGAAGCGATCAAGGCATTCCTGGCCGATCGCGCCGGTTTGTTCAGCGGTGGCAGCGCTACGCGTTTGTCTGCCGAGCAGGCCAAGCATCAATGGCCGACGATCATGGCGCGCTTGGAACAGCAGTTGCAGCGCGAGCAGGGCGACTTCCTCTTCGGCGAGCCTTCGATTGCCGACTTCGCGCTGGCGCATCCGCTATGGTTCCTCAAGGCGACCCACGTCACGGCGCCGCTGGTGGATGAATATCCGGCGGTTGCGGCGTGGCTGGGTAGAGTGCTGGGGTTCGGCCATGGCGCAGCGAGCGAGATGTCTTCCGCCGAGGCACTGGAGATCGCGCGTAACGCGACGCCGGCGGGATTGCCCGATGAGCAGTTCGTTGATCCGAACGGCTTCAAGGCGGGCCAGCAAGTGGCTATTGCCGCTATCGATTACGGCGTCGACCCGGTGGTCGGTGAGTTGCTGTTTGCCGGTAGCGAAGAGTTGATCATTCGCCGTGAAGACGAGCGTGGCGGCGTGGTGCATGTGCACTTCCCGCGCTTTGGGTTCCGTATCGAAGCGCGCTAAAAGCAAAAGATCGCAGCCTTCGGCAACTCCTGCACCGATCTCATGTAGGAGCTGCCGAAGGCTGCGATCTTTTGATCTTGATGTTATTTCAGGGCAGCGAGGATTTCTTCCGGATCAAACCCGCGAATCAACGTACCGTTCACATCGATCAGCGGAATCCCGCGTCCACCCAATGCCTCATACGCCTTGCGCGCATCGGCATCCTTCTCGATATCGAACTCCTTGAACGCAATACCCTTGCTGTCGAGAAAGCGCTTGGTCTGCTTGCAGTAGCCGCACCAGTCGGTAGCGTAGAGCACGACATTGGCCTGCGCCCGCGTCTGCTCCGAGACCATTTGCGAGGGGTTGAACACCCGCTCGATCTTGCCCCAGTTCTGATAGACCACGACCACCAGCAGCACCAGGGCGACTTTTTTCAGCACATTGCCGAGCATCAGTTACGCCGCTTCAACTGGTCGGTCAGCGAAGTCGGCAGGCCTTTGATGATCAGGGTGCCGTTCTCTTCGTCGTACTCGATCTTCGAACCCAGCAGATGCGCTTCGAAGCTGATCGACAGGCCTTCGGCGCGGCCGGTGAAGCGGCGGAATTGGTTGAGGGTACGTTTGTCTGCCGGGATCTCCGGCGACAGGCCATAGTCCTTGTTGCGGATGTGATCGTAGAAGGCTTTCGGGCGTTCTTCGTCGATCAGCTCCGACAGCTCCTCAAGACCCATCGGTTCGCCGAGCTTGGCCTGGCTGCTGGCGTAGTCGACCAAAGTCTTGGTCTTCTCCCGGGCCGAATCTTCCGGCAGGTCTTCGCTTTCGACAAAGTCGCTGAAGGCCTTGAGCAGTGTGCGCGTCTCGCCGGGGCCGTCGACGCCTTCCTGGCAGCCGATGAAGTCGCGGAAGTACTCCGAGACTTTCTTGCCGTTCTTGCCTTTGATGAACGAGATGTACTGTTTCGACTGCTTGTTGTTCTGCCACTCCGAGACATTGATCCGCGCTGCCAGATGCAATTGGCCAAGGTCGAGATGGCGCGAGGGCGTTACGTCGAGCTCGTCGGTCACCGCCACGCCTTCGCTATGGTGCAGCAGGGCAATTGCCAGGTAGTCAGTCATGCCCTGCTGATAGTGGGCAAACAGCACGTGGCCGCCCACGGAGAGGTTGGATTCTTCCATCAGCTTCTGCAGATGCTCAACCGCCACTTTACTGAACGCGGTGAAGTCACGGCCGCCTTCCATGTACTCCTTCAGCCAGCCGCTGAAGGGGAACGCGCCGGATTCCGGATGGAACAGGCCCCAGGCTTTGCCCTGTTTGGCGTTGTAGCTTTCGTTGAGGTCGGCGAGCATGTTTTCGATGGCTGCGGACTCGGCCAGTTCAGAGTCACGGGCGTGCAGAACTGCGGGCGTGCCGTCGGGTTTTTTGTCGATCAGGTGGACGATGCAATGACGGATCGGCATGGGCTTCTCGGCTGTTGGAAGGGAGGAGGGCAGGCTCCCCCGAAAAAGCGCTCAGTGTAACCGAATCTCCAGCCGAGGCTCTGCGTAGGAGCTGCCGAAGGCTGCGATCTTTTGATCTTGTTTTTGAAAAAGCAAAGTCCAAAGATCGCAGCCTTCGGCAGCTCCCACAGGGGGGCCAAGGCTTAAATCGACTCAAGCGGCCGGCCTTAAGCGGTTTTTTACCGATTTAGCGCAATAAAGCTGACCAAATGGGTAGCTAGAGGCGGATATTTCCTTGTCGCTGTGCTAGTTTTGCCCGGTCTTACGCGAAGTCACTGCGTTAAGCGTGCATTCAGCATTTGTCAGGTCGAACCAAACCCTGATTTCGGCATCTATAACCCGACTCGTCGTGGTTATCGCCGAGGGTGCCAGATCCAGAAGATCGGGCTCGATGGCTGACACTGCACTCTGCAATCCATATGAATTTGATAGGGAAGGAACACTACATGGCTCTTACTAAAGACCAACTGATCGCCGACATCGCTGAAGCTATCGACGCGCCGAAAACCACCGCGCGTAACGCTCTGGACCAACTGGGCCAAATCGTTGCCGATCAGCTGGAAAACGGCGGCGAAATCACCTTGCCAGGCATCGGCAAGCTGAAAGTGACCGAGCGTCCTGCCCGCACCGGCCGTAACCCTTCGACTGGCGCTGCCATCGAAATCCCTGCAAAGAAAGTGATCAAGCTGGTTGTGGCCAAAGGCCTGACCGACGCTGTGAACAAGTAAGACGCAGCGATAAAAAAACCGTGCTTCGGAGTGATCCGGGGCACGGTTTTTTTGTGTCTGTGATTCGTTGATGTCACCAAGGTCTTTGTGGGTGCACGTCCCGTAGGAGCTGCCGAAGGCTGCGATCTCTTGATCTTGTTTTTGCCAATCCAGGACCAGGATCAAGATCAAAAGATCGCAGCGTGCCGCAGCTCCTATAGGGGCATCTGCGCAGCTATCAGCGCACCCAGCGCTCGCGCCGCCAGATCTGCTGCTCGGACTTGGTCTGGAACGTCCACGCAACAAAGCGGCTCTGCTTCTGCCCCTGCGACATCTCCACGACCTGGCTTTCCAGCACGCCAGCCTTCTTCAATGCTGTCTCGATCGCCGGCAGGTTCGAGGCCTTCGACACCAGCGTGCTGAACCACAACACCTTGTGCTGGAAGTTCGCGCTCTCGGCAATCAACTGCGTCACGAAGCGCGCTTCACCGCCTTCACACCACAGCTCCGCCGATTGCCCGCCGAAGTTCAGCACCGGCAATTTGCGTTTCGGATCAGCCTTGCCCAAGGCGCGCCATTTGCGCTCGCTGCCCTTGGTCGCTTCTTCCATGGAGGCGTGGAACGGCGGGTTGCACATGGTCAGGTCGAAACGCTCGCCCGGCTCCAGCAAGCCAATGAGGATGTGCTTGCGGTTTTCCTGCTGGCGCAGCTGGATCACCTTGCTCAGATCGTTGGACTGCACGATGGCTCGGGCCGCCGCCACGGCCGTCGGGTCGATTTCCGAGCCGAGGAAGTGCCAGCGGTATTCGCTGTTGCCGATCAGCGGATAAACGCAGTTGGCGCCCATGCCGATGTCCAGCACATTGACGATCGCGCCGCGCGGGACCTTGCCGTCGTTCATGCTCGCCAGCAGGTCGGCGAGAAAATGCACATAGTCGGCACGCCCTGGAACCGGAGGGCACAGGTAGTCCGCCGGAATGTCCCAATGCTGGATGCCGTAGAACGCCTTGAGCAGCGCCCGGTTGAACACACGCACCGCGTCGGGGCTGGCGAAGTCGATGCTTTCCTTGCCGTACGGGTTGGTGATCACGTACTTGCCCAGTTCCGGCGTGGTCTTGATCAGCGCCGGAAAGTCGTAACGACCCTGATGGCGATTGCGCGGATGCAGGCTGGCCTTCTCGCGCGGCTCGACGGCTTTGCTCGGGGACGCGGCGTCAGGCTTCTTGCGCGCAGGTTTTGGTGTGCGGGGGGCGGTCATGGGCGTGGTCGATTCGGGTATGGCTGAAAGTGGCGGGTATTGTCCCACATTGACGTCGAATACGCCGAACCCATGTAGGAGCTGCCGAAGGCTGCGATCTGTTGAGCTTGATCCTGAAAAACAAGATCAAAAGATCGCAGCCTTCGGCAGCTCCTACAGGGGAGTGTGGTGGGCATAAAAAAGGGAGGCCACTGCTGGCCTCCCTTTTTCAGTGCGATCTGCCGTTACAGACTGGCAATCCGCGCGTGCTGCTCGGCCAGTTTGCCCAGGGCCTGTTCGGCCTCGGCCAGTTTGGCGCGTTCCTTCTCAATGACTTCGGCCGGGGCCTTGTCGACGAAACCTGCGTTGGACAGCTTGCCGCCAACCCGCTGGACTTCGCCCTGCAAACGCAGGATTTCCTTGTCCAGACGCGCCAGTTCGGCGCCCTTGTCGATCAGGCCGGCCATTGGTACCAGCACTTCCATCTCGCCGACCAGTGCGGTGGCGGACAGCGGTGCTTCTTCGCCAGCGGCGAGTACGGTGATCGATTCCAGACGCGCCAGCTTCTTCAGCAGCGCTTCGTTCTCGGTCAGCCGGCGCTGGTCGTCAGCGCTGACGTTCTTCAGGAAGATCGGCAGTGGCTTGCCCGGGCCGATGTTCATCTCGCCACGAATGTTGCGCGTGCCGAGCATCAGTTCCTTGAGCCATTCGATGTCGTTTTCTGCAGCCGGATCGATGCGCTCTTCGTTGGCCACCGGCCAGGGCTGCAGCATGATCGTCTTGCCCTGAATACCGGCCAGCGGCGCGATGCGCTGCCAGATTTCTTCAGTGATGAACGGCATGAACGGATGCGCCAGACGCAGCGCCACTTCCAGCACGCGCACCAGCGTACGGCGAGTGCCGCGCTGACGCTCAACTGGCGCGTTCTCGTCCCACAGCACTGGCTTGGACAATTCCAGATACCAGTCGCAGTACTGGTTCCAGATGAACTCGTACAACGCTTGCGCGGCCAGGTCGAAACGGAACTGATCGAGTTGGCGGGTCACTTCGGCTTCGGTGCGTTGCAGTTGCGAAATGATCCAGCGATCTGCCAGCGACAGCTCGTAGGCTTCGCCGTTCTGGCCGCAGTCTTCGCCCTTGTCCAGAACGTAACGCGCGGCGTTCCAGATCTTGTTGCAGAAGTTGCGATAGCCTTCGACGCGACCCATGTCGAACTTGATGTCGCGACCGGTCGAGGCCAGCGAGCAGAACGTGAAGCGCAGGGCGTCGGTGCCGTAGCTTTCGATGCCGTTGGCGAACTCTTCGCGGGTCTGCTTCTCGATCTTCTTCGCCAGTTTCGGCTGCATCAGGCCGGAGGTGCGTTTCTGCACCAGCGACTCGAGGTCGATGCCGTCGATGATGTCCAGCGGGTCAAGGACGTTGCCCTTGGACTTGGACATTTTCTGGCCCTGGCCGTCGCGCACCAGACCGTGTACGTAAACGGTCTTGAACGGAACCTGCGGCGTGCCGTCTTCGTTCTTCATCAGGTGCATGGTCATCATGATCATCCGGGCAACCCAGAAGAAGATGATGTCGAAACCGGTGACCAGCACGTCGGTAGAGTGGAATTTCTTCAGGAACTCGGTCTGCTCAGGCCAGCCCAGGGTCGAGAAGGTCCACAGGCCGGAACTGAACCAGGTGTCGAGTACGTCGTTGTCCTGTTGCAGCGCAACGTCCGGGCCGAGGTTGTGCTTGGCACGCACTTCGGCTTCGTCGCGACCGACGTAGACCTTGCCCGACTCGTCGTACCAGGCCGGAATCCGGTGGCCCCACCACAGCTGACGGCTGATGCACCAGTCCTGGATGTCGCGCATCCACGAGAAGTACATGTTTTCGTACTGCTTGGGCACGAATTGGATGCGCCCGTCTTCAACGGCGGCGATGGCAGGCTCGGCCAGCGGCTTGGTCGATACGTACCATTGGTCGGTCAGCCACGGCTCGATGACCGTGCCGGAACGATCGCCTTTCGGCGTTTTCAGGTTGTGATCGTTGACGCTCACCAGCAGGCCGGCAGCGTCGAACGCGGCGACGATCTGCTTGCGCGCTTCGAAACGTTCCAAGCCAGCGAACTCGGCCGGAATCTTGCCGTCGATGCTCTCGTTCAGCGTGCCGTCGAGGTTGAACACCTGAGCGGCAGGCAGCACGTTGGCGTTCTTGTCGAAGATGTTCAGCAGTGGCAGGTTGTGGCGCTTGCCGACTTCGTAATCGTTGAAATCGTGGGCCGGGGTGATTTTCACGCAGCCGGTGCCGAATTCAGGATCGCAGTAATCGTCGGCGATGATCGGGATGCGGCGGCCAACCAGTGGCAGCTCGACGAATTTGCCGATCAGCGCTTTGTAGCGCTCGTCGTTCGGGTTAACCGCGACGGCGGAGTCGCCGAGCATGGTTTCCGGACGGGTGGTGGCGACGATCAGGAAGTCATCGCCCTCGGCGGTTTTTACACCGTCGGCCAATGGGTATTTCAGGTTCCACAGGAAACCTTTCTCTTCGTGGTTTTCCACTTCGAGGTCGGAAATCGCTGTGTGCAGTTTGGTGTCCCAGTTGACCAGACGCTTGCCGCGGTAGATCAGGCCGTCTTCATGCAGACGCACGAAAGCTTCCTTGACCGCTTCCGAGAGGCCGTCGTCCATGGTGAAGCGCTCGCGGCTCCAGTCGACGGACGAGCCGAGGCGACGGATCTGCCGGCTGATGTTGCCGCCGGACTGATCTTTCCATTCCCAGACTTTTTCGAGGAATTTTTCCCGGCCCAGATCGTGACGATTCTGGCCCTGGGCTTCGAGCTGACGCTCTACCAGCATCTGCGTGGCGATACCGGCATGGTCGGTGCCCGGCTGCCACAGGGTGTCGCGACCCTGCATGCGGCGGAAACGGATCAAGGCGTCCATGATCGCGTTGTTGAAGCCGTGACCCATGTGCAGGCTGCCGGTGACGTTCGGCGGCGGGATCATGATGGTGTAGGACTCGCCCGCGCCTTGCGGGGCGAAGTAGTTCTCGGACTCCCAGGTCTTGTACCAGGAAGTTTCAATGGCGTGCGGCTGGTAGGTCTTATCCATGCGCGGCGGGACCCTATTGGCATTTATTCAGGAAAAGCCGATGAGTATAGCGGGGCATGCCGAGTAGGGCGAGCGGGGCGCAATCGCCAAGCATCGCGCGGGCGGTGGTGCAAATTGTCTGCTAGTACTTTCCCGCAGGGAACGAAGGGCAGATCAAATGTGTGCATCTCAAACATCGCTGCATGCCAACACTCCATCGATCACGGTGCTGGATAGCCGCTGCCTTCGTGTGCGGGATGTGCGTTACCACCGCCATCCCGATTCACTCGCTGTTACAAGCGAACGCATTGACCGTCACTATTACGATGGTCGCGGGTTCCTGATGCGCAGCGCTGACCCACGATTAAACGAAGCCGGGTTGGCCAATTTCATTTATGTCAGGAGTCTGTCCGGGCGCGTGTTGAGCCAGCAGGGCGCCGACAATGGCAGCAGCGTGGTGCTACCTGACGCCGTCGGTCGTTCCTGGAGGGTGGTGAGCAATATTCCCGGCCCTGACCACGATGCGGGATCCACAAGTCAGCTTGTTACCAGCACCTATCAATATGAAGGGGACGACCTTCTCGGTCGCTTGACCAGCGTTTCCGAACAAGTGGCGAACGAACGACCGAAAATCAGCGAGCGCAGGGTGTATGCCGCAAACACTGAGGCTGAAATGGCCTTGAACGTGGCCGGCCGGTGCGTGAGCCATTACGATACGGCGGGTCTGACCCAGACTGATAGCGTGGCGCTGACAGGCGTGCCGCGTTCCATTAGCCGGCGTTTCGTCAAGAACGCAGATAACCCGGACGAGGTGGTCGATTGGCAGGGTGAAAACGCCTCGGACTGGAATGCCGATCTGGATGACGAGACCTTTACCAGCCTGGTGACCACCGATGCGATGGGCGCGCTGCATACCTCTAAGGACGCAGCGGGCAACCGGCAGCGCGTGGCTTACGATATGGCAGGCGCAATCCGGGGGCACTGGGTGACGCTCAAGGGTAGCGCGGAACGGGTTGTCGTGAAGTCGCTGACGTATTCGGCGGCGGGTCAGAACCTGCGTGAAGAGAGCGGCAACGGTGTGGTGACTATCTGGAAATACGAGGAAGAAACTCGGCGCCTCTCGGGAATCAGAGTGGAAAGACCGCTTGGGCATGCCTCGGGAGCGAAGGTGCTGCAGGATCTGAAGTACGCCTACGATCCGGTTGGTAACGTCAGCGTTGAGCGCGACGATTCGCAGATGCCTCGTTTCTGGCGAAACCAGAAGGTGCCGGCGCAAAGCACTTATATCTATGACTCGCTCTATCAATTGATCAGCGCAACTGGACGCGAGATGGCAAATGCCCAGGTGCCGTGCAACTCCCCTCTGGTCTGCGGTTCTGACGACGCCGCTTACACCAATTACACTCGCGCTTACCGCTACGATAGGGGCGGCAATCTGATTCAGATATGCCACATCGCACCAGTCTCCCAGAATAATCACACCACGAGAGTCACTATCAGCAACCGTAGCAATCGCGGTGTGTTGGACACCCTGGCAACAAAACCCGATGAGGTGGAAGGCTTTTTCTCGGCGAGCGGGCAGCAGAACATTTTGCAGCCCGGTCAACGTCTTGCCTGGACTTCACGCCAGGAGCTTTTGCAAGTGACGCCGGTAGTGCGTGATGGTGCGATGGATGATCATGAGACCTATCGCTATGGCAGTGGTAGTCAGCGAGTGCTGAAGTTCAGTGCGCAGAAAGTGTGTAGTGGGATACAGAAGCAACGGGTCGTCTACCTGCCGTCACTGGAACTGAGAACAAAGGATGTCGGCACAACAGCGGCGGAGCGTCTGCAAATCATCAACGTGGATGCATCAGGTCGATCCCGGCTGCGAATCCTTCACTGGGACAGTCCGAGGCCGCAGAACACCGACGGCGACCTGCAGTACTACAGCTATGACAACTTGATTGGCAGTAGCGCACTGGTCGTGGACTGTGAAGGGAAACTAGTGAGCCAGGAGGAGTATTACCCGTTCGGCGGAACAGCCATATGGGTGGCGCGAAGTGCCATTGAGGCGAGTTATAAAACCGCCAGGTACTGCGCAAAGGAGCGCGATGCCACGGGACTTTACTACTTTGGCTGGCGCTACTATCAGCCTTGGGCAGGGCGCTGGTTAAGTGCTGATCCCGCAGGAACGGCGGACGGCATGAACCTGTTTACGATGGTCGGCAATAATCCCGTCACGTTTTTTGACAGCAATGGTTTGTATAAAGAAGGGCAAGAAGCCAGGCGAATGGTTGGCGAGTCATTTATCCATCCGTTGCATATGCCAGCCTTCGAAAAGGTATCCAAAGAACACAATGTCGCAGTAAGCGTCAGAGAGTCCGGAAGTTACACCATCAAGGCCTTGGGCGAGGGTGCCGCTGCCAAGGGCCATAACATCCTCGAAAAGACCATCAAGCCGGCTTCGTTGAAAGCTGCTTACGGGGGTGGCGCTGAAGCGATGCTCGCACAGGCAGAAAAAAGCGGGTTGGTCGGGCGAGTGGGACAGTGGGGCAGGGGTGGTGTTCGAGGACTTTATGCGCGCAATAGCATCAGCGATGAGGATGTTTCCTACAGCGTTAATCTGCAAAGTCCCATCGAACACGAACTTCTGGATGCCTGGGTAAAGTTCAAAATAGTCACGCCTTATACGGGTGACTACGATATGCACGATGTTATTCAGATAAGACAAGGTAAGGGCATTGTTCCGGGCTCGGGAAGTAGTGAGGAGACGCAAGTCATGAATTTGCTCAATCATGCTGTCGCCGAGCTGGATTCCTCAAGGCCGTTAGATAACACCCCGATGAATGTGATCCGTCATGGTCCCCAAGTGAACTTCGTTTCATATATGTGGGGACATGAATTCGACAAGGTCAAACAGGACAACGGATATCTGGAGGCGGTTGCCCGGCCAGGCCCGTTCCCTATAGCGATGGTGCACCAGGGACAGTGGTCGATTATCGAAAGCACCCGCGAACTGTTCGATTTTTACGGGGCGTTGAACACCGCCGTTCCAGAACACTGGGCGCGAGAGTTTGTGAGTCGGGGAAACGGCATGGTTGCCACGCCCCGACATGCCAGAACACTGGATTGGCATCGCAGCAACACCGTCTAGAAATCAGGTTTGCCGGTTGCCGACCCAGTGCTGATCGCAGGAGCGCCAAAGCTATTCGTACTGGCTGAGCAGCCGGTCCATCCGCGCATCCAAGCGACGTTTGATCTCGGTTTCGATGTGCGGAGCGAAGTCGTCGATCACGTCTTGCATGATCAATTGCGCGGCGGCGCGCAGTTCGCTGTCCAGATGAAGCAGCGCGTCCGGGCCTTTGTCGACCGCTGCAGCAGTCGCGGCAGCCGGGGCCGGCGTTGGTGCTGGCTCGACGGCCGCCGGCTCGTTGCCGACGGAGTCGAACAGCATCGGAATCTGTTCCTGTTCGCTGTCATCGACCGTATCGGTCAACAGCGGCGGTTGCAGGTTGTCATCGCCGAGCAACTGGCGGATCGATTCGAGATCGTCCAGCAGGTGAGCGGATTTCTGTTGCGGTTTCGGAGTGTCCATTGGAATGCTCAGAGTCGCTGTAAACGGTGGTCTTGCAGAGAATAGCCCTGTTCGCGGTAGAAACGGAAACTCTCCCGCGCCGCCGCTCGGATGGTCGGATCTTCCACCACCACTTCCGCCACGCGGGCAAATTTGCTGGCGAAGGCCGGGACTTTCAGATCGAGATTGACCAGCAGATCCTGATGTTCACCGCAGTTTTCGTCCAGTCCCAGCACGATCAAACCGTCCGGTTCGCTGTCGGCAGGGCCGTGAGGCACGAAACTTTCGCCCTTGAATGCCCACAGGCGCGCATCGAGGTCGTCACGCTGGGCCGCATCGCTGCAATGCAGGTAGATGCAGTGGCCCATGCGCCAGGCTTTCTCGGTGAGCTTGCAGGCGAAATCCAGACGCGCTGAAGGATCGGCGCTGGGCAAGATATAGAAGTCGACTTTGGTCATTGCGGTTCCAGAGCGGCAAGCGGCGTCACCCGAAAGGGACGCCGCCGCCCATCAGCGGTGTCAGGCTTTGGCGCGATCGAGCAGGTACTGGGTCAGCAGCGGAACCGGACGGCCAGTGGCGCCCTTGTCCTTGCCGCCGCTGGTCCACGCGGTGCCCGCGATGTCCAGATGCGCCCAGTTGAGGTTCTTGGTGAAGCGCGACAGGAAGCACGCGGCGGTGATGGTGCCGGCCTTCGGCCCGCCAATGTTGGCGATGTCGGCGAACGGGCTGTCCAGCTGCTCTTGATACTCATCGAACAGCGGCAGTTGCCAGGCGCGGTCGTCGGCAACCTTGCCAGCGCTGAGCAGTTGGTCGATCAGTTCGTCGTTGTTGCCCAGCAGGCCGGACGTGTGTGCGCCCAGGGCCACCACGCAGGCACCGGTCAGGGTGGCGATGTCGATCACCGCTTGTGGCTTGAAGCGCTCGGCGTAGGTCAGCGCATCGCAAAGCACCAGACGGCCTTCGGCGTCGGTGTTGAGGATTTCCACGGTCTGGCCGCTCATGGTGGTGACGATATCGCCAGGACGGGTCGCGTTGCCGCTAGGCATGTTCTCGGCGCAGGCGAGGATGCACACCAGATTGATCGGCAGTTTCAGTTCAAGCACGGCGCGCAATGTGCCGAACACAGAGGCAGCGCCGCCCATGTCGTACTTCATTTCGTCCATGCCGGCGCCCGGCTTCAGGCTGATGCCGCCGGTGTCGAAGGTGATGCCCTTGCCGACCAGCGCGTATGGCTTCTCGGATTTCTTGCCGCCGTTGTATTGCATGACGATCAGGCGCGGTGGCTGGGCGCTGCCCTGGCCCACGGCGTAGAACGAGCCCATGCCGAGGGATTTGATCTTCTTCTCGTCGAGTACTTCGACTTTCAGATCCTTGAACTCTTTGCCCAGGTTCTTCGCCTGTTCGCCCATGAACGTCGGGTGGCAGATGTTCGGCGGCAGGTTGCCCAGATCGCGGGTGAAGGCCATGCCGTTGGCGATCGCGGTGGCGTGATTCACGGCGCGCTGCACTTCGGCTTGTGCAGCCTTGATGGTCAGCAGGGTGATTTTCTTCAGCGCGCGGGGTTCGGCTTTCTGGCTCTTGAACTGGTCAAAGGTGTAGCCGCCGTCGACCAGGGTTTCCGCCAGCAGACGGGTCTTGCCGTAGCTGTCGCGACCTTTGACGATGACTTCATCCAGCGCCAGCACGGCATCGCCGCCGCCCAGACCTTTAAGGGTGTTGAGGATGCCGGCAACGATTTTGCGGAACGGACGGTCGCCCAGTTCCTCGTCCTTGCCCACGCCGACCAGCAACACGCGCTCGGCTTTCAGGTTCGGCAGGCTGTGCAGCAGCAGGCTCTGACCGACCTTGCCGGCCAGGTCGCCACGCTTGAGCACGGCGCTGATCGCGCCACCGCTCGACTCGTCGACCAGTCTGGCGGCGACACCGAGTTTGCGGCCTTCGCCGACGGCAACCACCAGGGTGGCGGTTTTCAACGTTTCTGGGCTAACGCTTTTTACAACCAGTTCCATGTCCGGATCCCTGAATGAATGGTCAACACGCAGGCGTTCGACGCTGTCCGCAGTCGCCTGCTTATAAAAGAAGAGGCGCAGGCCAAAGCCTGCGACAAGGGCCGCAGTTTGAACCTCGCTCCCCGCGCCTGACAACCCTAGGGGGCGTTCTCAATTAGTTTTCACACCGCGTTGTCGCCTTAAAGCCAGCCAGGCAAGGCGCAGGCCGCTGGGAATGGTTGTTCCCTTTCCAAGGCCTGCAACGCAGACTGGCCGGCTTTAAGGCACAACCCGAAGGGCCGGGCCTGCTGTTGTGCAGGGCTGCGTTGCTCGAAGCTTATCTGGAATGACCAAACCACGCTTCTCGCGCCTTGCCCTGCACAACAGCAGACCCGGCGCGGTGTGAAAACTAATTGAGAACGCCCCCTAGGTTGTACGATCAGCAAAGGATTACAGAGATGGATGAGTGTGCGCAGTGACAGGCGCACCCAATCACAGGATAATGCCGCATCTTTTTTCGACCGCTCTGCATGGCGGGCCGGTCGATGTGTTTGCTTGTTTGGCCGCCTTAGCCTGACAACCCTGGAGTGTCTGGTTTGATCGTCTTCCGTTATCTGTCCCGCGAAGTCCTGTTGACCCTCAGCGCCGTAAGTGCCGTGCTGCTGGTCATCATCATGAGCGGTCGCTTCATCAAATACCTGGCGCAGGCTGCGGCCGGTCAGCTCGATCCGGGCTCGCTGTTCCTGATCATGGGCTTTCGTCTGCCGGGTTTCCTGCAACTGATTCTGCCGCTGGGTCTGTTCCTCGGGATCCTGCTGGCTTACGGTCGCCTGTACCTCGAAAGCGAAATGACCGTGCTTTCGGCCACCGGCATGAGCCAGCAGAAGCTGTTTCGCATGACCTTGTTTCCGGCGACGCTGGTGGCACTGGTGGTGGCGTGGCTGAGCCTTGGCCTGGCTCCGCAGGGCGCCAACCAGTTTCAGTTGCTGCTGAACAAGCAGGACGCGCTGACCGAGTTCGATACCCTCGAACCGGGCCGCTTCCAGGCATTGCGTGACGGTACTCGGGTGACCTACACCGAAACCCTGAGCGACGACCGCGTCAATCTCGGCAGCGTGTTCATCTCGCAGAAGAACCTCGGCGCCGATAAAAAGGACCGTGGGATTTCCGTGCTGGTGGCCGAGTCGGGCCGTCAGGAAATCCGCCCCGATGGCAATCGCTATCTGATTCTCGACAACGGCTATCGCTATGACGGCAGCCCGGGGCAGGCCGATTACCGCGCCATTCATTACGAAACCTACGGCGTGCTGCTGCCCAAGCCGGACGTCAGCGAAGAAGTCACCGACCGTGACGCGATGCCGACCTCGTCCCTGTGGGGCAGTGATGACATCCGCTCGAAAACCGAACTGCAATGGCGCATGTCCCTGCCGTTGCTGGTGTTCATCGTGACCCTGATGGCGGTG
Organism: Pseudomonas sp. UF-293; assembly: GCF_058245595.1. Classification (NCBI taxonomy): domain Bacteria; kingdom Pseudomonadati; phylum Pseudomonadota; class Gammaproteobacteria; order Pseudomonadales; family Pseudomonadaceae; genus Pseudomonas; species Pseudomonas sp. UF-293. The sequence goes on from NZ_JBSICA010000040.1 coordinate 30,839, forward strand.
CCGCTGTCGCGGGTGAATCCGCGTCAGGGGCGTTTCCTCAAGCTGCTGCCGGCGATTCTTCTTTATATGGCTTACCTGACCATCCTGATTGCCGCTCGCGGCGCCCTTGAAAAAGGCAAGATCCCGCCAGCCCTCGGCCTGTGGTGGGTACACGCGATCTTCCTGGTCATCGGCCTCGGCCTGCTGTATTGGGAGCCGCTGCGCCTGAAACTGGCCAGCCGTCGCAGCGCCGCGCTGGAGGTGGCCCGTGGTTAAACTCGACCGCTACATCGGCAGCAGCGTGTTCATGGCGATCATCGCCGTGCTGGCGATCATTCTCGGCCTGGCGACGTTGTTTGCCTTCATCGATGAAATGGGCGACGTCAGCGACACCTACACGCTGGTCGACGTGCTCGGTTTTGTATTGCTGACCGCACCGCGCCGGCTCTATGAAATGCTGCCGATGGCGGCATTGATCGGCTGCCTGATTGGTCTCGGCAGTCTGGCCAGCAGCAGTGAGCTGACCGTGATGCGCGCTGCTGGCGTGTCGATCGGCCGTATAGTCTGGGCTGTCATGAAGCCGATGCTGGTGCTGATGCTCGCCGGCGTGCTGATCGGCGAATACGTTGCCCCGGCCACCGAAAGCATGGCCCAGGCCAATCGCTCGCTGGCCCAGGGCAGTGGCGATGCGCAAAGCGCCAAGCACGGCATGTGGCACCGTCAGGGTGAAGAATTCATCCACATCAATGCGGTTCAGCCAAACGGCGTGTTGTATGGCGTGACGCGCTATCACTTCGACAAAGAGCGCCATCTGCTCAGCTCCAGCTTCGCCAAGAAGGCCGAGTTTGACGGTACCAAGTGGCAGCTCACGGACGTTGCCACCACGCTGTTCCACGAGCGCAGTACTGAAGTCGTCAGTGCCCCGAGCGAGGAGTGGGACGTGGCGTTGAGTCCGCAACTGCTCAGCACCGTAGTCATGGCGCCGGAATCGCTGTCGATCAGCGGCCTGTGGGGCTACATCCACTATCTGGCCGAGCAGGGCCTGAGCAATGGCCGTTACTGGCTGGCATTTTGGGTCAAGGTGTTGCAGCCGCTGGTGACCGCCGCGCTGGTGCTGATGGCGATCTCGTTCATCTTCGGCCCGCTGCGTTCGGTGACCCTCGGTCAGCGTGTCTTCACCGGTGTGCTGGTGGGCTTCACCTTCCGCATCGTCCAGGATTTGCTGGGGCCATCGAGTCTGGTGTTCGGATTCTCGCCGCTGTTTGCGGTGCTGGTGCCGGCCGGCGTGTGTGCGCTGGCGGGTGTCTGGCTGCTCAGGCGCGCGGGCTGATGAACAAGTTTTCATTCAGCGCTTGAACCCTGAAAACGCCTCGGTCGCCAGACCGGGGCGTTTTTGCATGCGATCCGGGTGACAGGCGAACGTGACGCTTGCGCCGTGTATCAGGTACAATTCCCGGCTATTTTTCGGCGGGCCAAGCCTGCAGCCTTTTTGAGTGTTGATCCGTGAGTGATTTGAGTCATATCCGCAATTTCTCCATCATCGCCCACATTGACCATGGCAAGTCGACGCTGGCTGACCGTTTCATCCAGATGTGCGGCGGCCTGGCCGAGCGTGAAATGGAAGCCCAGGTACTGGATTCCATGGATCTTGAGCGTGAACGCGGGATCACCATCAAGGCCCATAGCGTTACCCTCTATTACAAAGCCAAAGATGGCATCACCTACCAGCTGAACTTCATTGACACCCCGGGCCACGTCGACTTCACCTACGAAGTCAGCCGTTCCCTGGCCGCGTGCGAAGGCGCCTTGCTGGTGGTCGATGCGGGGCAGGGCGTAGAAGCCCAGTCCGTGGCCAACTGCTACACCGCCATCGAGCAGGGCCTGGAGGTCATGCCGGTCCTGAACAAGATCGACCTGCCTCAGGCCGAGCCGGATCGCGTCAAGGACGAGATCGAGAAGATCATCGGCATCGACGCCACCGACGCCGTCACTTGCAGCGCCAAGACCGGCCTGGGTGTCGACGAAGTGCTCGAGCGTCTGGTGCACACCATCCCTGCGCCGACCGGCAACATCGAAGATCCGCTGCAAGCGTTGATCATCGACTCCTGGTTCGACAACTACCTGGGCGTTGTTTCCCTGGTACGCGTGCGCCATGGCCGTGTGAAGAAGGGCGACAAGATCCTGGTCAAGTCCACCGGCAAGGTGCACCTGGTCGACAGCGTCGGCGTGTTCAACCCGAAACACACCGCTACCGTTGATCTGAAGGCCGGCGAAGTGGGCTTCATCATCGCCAGCATCAAGGACATTCACGGTGCGCCGGTCGGTGACACCCTGACCCTGAGCTCCACGCCAGACGTTCCGGTGCTGCCGGGCTTCAAACGCATCCAGCCACAGGTTTACGCCGGTCTGTTCCCGGTCAGCTCCGACGACTTCGAGGATTTCCGCGAAGCGCTGCAGAAGCTGACCCTGAACGACTCGTCGCTGCAGTACACCCCGGAGAGCTCCGACGCTCTTGGCTTCGGCTTCCGTTGCGGCTTCCTCGGCATGCTGCACATGGAAATCATCCAGGAGCGCCTCGAGCGCGAGTACGACCTGGACCTGATCACCACCGCGCCGACGGTAATTTTCGAGCTGGTGCTGAAAACCGGTGAAACGATTTACGTCGACAACCCGTCGAAGCTTCCGGATGTGTCGGCGATCGAGGACATGCGCGAGCCAATCGTGCGCGCCAATATCCTTGTACCGCAGGAACACCTGGGCAACGTCATCACCCTGTGCATCGAGAAACGCGGCGTGCAGGTCGACATGCTGTTCCTCGGCAATCAGGTGCAAGTGACCTATGACCTGCCGATGAACGAAGTGGTTCTGGACTTCTTCGACCGTCTCAAATCCACCAGCCGCGGCTATGCTTCGCTGGACTACCATTTCGATCGTTACCAATCGGCTAATCTGGTGAAACTGGACGTGCTGATCAACGGCGACAAGGTCGATGCCCTGGCATTGATCGTGCACCGTGACAATTCGCACTTCAAAGGTCGCCAGTTGACCGAGAAGATGAAAGAACTGATTCCTCGTCAGATGTTCGACGTGGCGATCCAGGCCGCCATCGGTGGTCAGATCGTGGCCCGGACAACCGTCAAGGCACTCAGAAAGAACGTATTGGCCAAATGCTACGGCGGTGACGTCAGTCGTAAGAAGAAACTGCTCGAGAAGCAGAAGGCCGGTAAGAAACGCATGAAACAGGTCGGTAACGTGGAAATTCCACAGGAAGCCTTCCTCGCCGTGCTCAGGTTGGAATAATCAGGTCCTATGTCGCTAAATTTCCCGCTGTTGCTGGTCATCGCCGTGTTCGTCTGCGGCCTGTTGGCGTTGATTGATCTGCTGTTCCTGGCGCCGCGTCGGCGAGCTGCCATTGCCTCGTATCAGGGCAGTGTCAGCCAGCCCGAGCCTGTGGTGGTCGAGAAGCTGAACAAAGAGCCGCTGCTGGTCGAATACGGCAAGTCGTTCTTTCCGGTGCTGTTCATTGTCCTGGTCCTGCGTTCGTTCCTGGTGGAGCCGTTCCAGATTCCGTCCGGTTCGATGAAACCGACCCTGGACGTCGGCGACTTCATTCTGGTGAACAAGTTTTCCTACGGCATCCGTCTGCCGGTGATCGACAAGAAGATCATCGAAGTCGGTGACCCTCAGCGCGGCGATGTCATGGTGTTCCGCTACCCGAGCGACCCGAACGTCAACTACATCAAGCGTGTGGTGGGCCTGCCGGGTGACACGGTGCGTTACACCGCCGACAAGCGTCTGTTCGTCAACGGCGAATCGATTGCCGAGAAGATGGTCGGCGCCGAGGCGGGTTCGCTGGGCAGCGCGGAGCTCTATCAGGAAAAACTCGGCGCAGCCGAGCACCTGATCCGCAAGGAAATGAGCCGCTACCGCGCCACCCCGGATCGTTCGTGGACAGTGCCGGCCGGGCACTACTTCATGATGGGCGACAACCGCGACAATTCGAACGACAGCCGCTACTGGGATGATCCGAACATTCCCAAGGATCTGCTGGGTATGGTTCCCGACAAGAATATTGTCGGCAAGGCCTTCGCGGTCTGGATGAGCTGGCCGGAGCCGAAACTCAGCCACCTGCCGAATTTCTCGCGGGTCGGCCTGATCAAGTAATCAAACACGGCGCTGTTGACCACAGCGCCGAATGCATTTCTGGAGCCGGCACAATCGGCTTCGCAATCGCCAGGATTTATTTTTTGAACACAGCGTTAATTGTCCCAGGCCTGCGCCGTATCCCGGCGATGGCAGTGGAAACCAGCCACGAACTCAGCGTGGGTAAACCGTGAGCGTTTCTCTAAGCCGTCTCGAGCGCCAGCTCGGTTACACCTTCAAGGACCAGGAGCTGATGCTGCTGGCCCTCACGCACCGCAGTTTTGCCGGGCGCAACAACGAGCGTCTGGAATTCCTCGGTGATGCCATCCTCAACTTCGTCGCTGGCGAGGCGCTGTTCGATCGCTTCCCGCTGGCCCGCGAAGGCCAGTTGTCGCGTTTGCGCGCACGGCTGGTAAAAGGTGAAACGCTGGCCGTACTGGCTCGCGGTTTCGACCTCGGCGATTATCTGCGTCTGGGTTCGGGTGAACTGAAGAGCGGTGGTTTCCGCCGTGAATCGATTCTCGCCGATGCCCTCGAAGCTCTGATCGGTGCGATCTACCTCGATGCCGGCATGGACGTCGCCCGCGAGCGCGTGCTGGCCTGGCTGGCCGGCGAGTTCGAAGGGCTGACGCTGGTCGACACCAACAAGGATCCGAAAACCCGCTTGCAGGAACACCTGCAATCGCGCGGTTGCGAACTGCCACGCTACGAAGTGGTGGATATCCAGGGCGAACCGCACTGCCGAACCTTCTTCGTCGAATGCGAAGTGGTCTTACTGAATGAAAAAAGCCGAGGTCAGGGTGTGAGCCGTCGTATTGCCGAACAGGTAGCGGCCGCCGCAGCACTGATTGCCCTGGGCGTGGAGAATGGCAATGACTGATACAAACGCAACTCGCTGTGGCTACGTTGCCATCGTCGGCCGTCCCAACGTCGGCAAGTCGACGCTGCTCAACCACATCCTCGGGCAGAAGCTCGCGATCACCTCGCGCAAGCCGCAGACCACCCGCCACAACATGCTCGGCATCAAGACCGAGGGCGACGTGCAGGCGATCTACGTCGACACCCCGGGCATGCACAAGGGCGGCGAAAAAGCCCTGAACCGTTACATGAACAAAACCGCTTCGGCAGCGTTGAAAGATGTCGACGTGGTGATCTTCGTCGTCGACCGTACCAAGTGGACCGACGAAGATCAGATGGTTCTCGAACGTGTGCAATACGTGACCGGCCCGCTGATCGTCGCCCTGAACAAGACCGATCGCATCGAAGACAAAGCCGAGCTGATGCCGCACCTGAGCTGGTTGCAGGAACAGCTGCCGAACGCACAGATCATTCCGATTTCCGCGCAGCACGGGCACAACCTCGAAGCGCTGGAAAAGGTCATCGCCGATCACTTGCCGGAGAATGATCACTTCTTCCCGGAAGACCAGATCACCGACCGCAGCAGCCGTTTCCTTGCCGCCGAACTGGTGCGCGAGAAAATCATGCGCCAGATGGGTGCCGAGCTGCCGTACCAGATCACCGTCGAAATCGAAGAATTCAAGCAGCAGGGCAAGACCCTGCACATCCACGCGCTGATTCTCGTCGAGCGTGACGGCCAGAAGAAAATCATCATTGGCGACAAGGGCGAGCGCATCAAGCGCATCGGCACCGAAGCGCGCAAGGACATGGAGCTGCTGTTTGACTCCAAGATCATGCTCAACCTGTGGGTCAAGGTGAAGGGCGGCTGGTCCGATGACGAGCGCGCGCTGCGTTCGCTGGGTTATGGCGATTTGTAAGTAGCGAACTCGAGAACACCGCTACTCACTGTGGGAGCGAGCCTGCTCGCGAAGAGGATGTAACATTCAGCATCGATGTTGACTGTCACTCCGCTTTCGCGAGCAGGCTCGCTCCCACAGTGGTTTTGGGTTGTATGTAAAACCGCGTTTCTTCATCGAGAACTCAATGTCGCAAAACCCGCCTCCCGCCCAACCCGCCTACGTCCTGCATTCGCGCGCCTATCGCGAAACCAGTGCACTGGTCGATTTCCTCACGCCGCAAGGTCGGCTGCGGGCGGTGTTGCGCAGTGCGCGGGGCAAGGCCGGGACACTGGCGCGGCCGTTCGTGGCGCTGGAGGTCGAGTTCCGTGGCAAGGGCGAGCTGAAGAATGTCGGGCGCATGGAGAGCTCCGGCACCTCGGCATGGCTCAACGGCGAGGCGCTGTTCAGCGGCCTCTATCTCAACGAGCTGTTGATTCGGCTGTTGCCTGCCGAAGATCCGCATCCGGCAGTGTTCGATCATTACGCCGCAACCTTGCTGGCGCTGGCCGAAGGTCGACCACTGGAACCGTTGCTGCGCTCCTTCGAATGGCGTCTGCTGGATGATCTCGGCTACGGCTTCTCCATGAATACCGACATCCACGGCGAACCTGTCGCTGCTGACGGCCTCTATCGCTTGCAAGTGGACGCCGGACTCGAGCGCGTTTACCTGCTGCAACCCGGCCTGTTCAACGGCACTGAACTGCTGGCCATGGCCGAAGCCGACTGGTCGGCGCCCGGTGCGCTGTCGGCGGCCAAGCGTCTGATGCGCCAGGCGCTGGCGGTGCATTTGGGCGGGCGTCCGCTCGTCAGTCGCGAGCTGTTTCGCAAGCCCTGATATGCTGTGTGCCGAATCTCTCAATCCAGGAGCGCATCCGTGACCAGCAGCAATCGCATTCTTCTCGGCGTGAACATCGACCACGTCGCCACCTTGCGTCAGGCCCGTGGCACGCGCTACCCGGATCCGGTCAAGGCGGCGCTGGATGCAGAAGAGGCGGGCGCCGATGGCATCACCGTGCACCTGCGCGAAGACCGCCGGCACATCCAGGAGCGTGACGTGCTGCTGCTAAAGGATGTGCTGCAAACCCGCATGAACTTCGAAATGGGCGTCACCGAAGAAATGATGGCTTTCGCCGAGCGCATTCGCCCGGCGCACATTTGCCTGGTCCCGGAAACCCGTCAGGAACTGACCACCGAGGGTGGCCTGGATGTAGCGGGGCAGGAGGAGCGCATCAGGGCTGCGGTCGAGCGGTTGTCGAAAATCGGCAGCGAAGTGTCGCTGTTCATCGACGCCGACGAGCGCCAGATCGCCGCCTCCAAGCGCGTCGGAGCACCGGCCATCGAGCTGCACACCGGGCGTTACGCCGATGCCGAAACCCCGACTGAAGTGGCCGAGGAATTGAAGCGTGTGGCGGATGGCGTTGCGTTTGGTCTGGCCCAAGGCTTGATCGTTAACGCCGGTCACGGCTTGCATTACCACAACGTTGAAGCCGTGGCTGCGATCAAAGGCATCAACGAACTGAACATCGGCCACGCGCTGGTGGCGCATGCGTTGTTCGTCGGCTTCAAGTCCGCCGTATCGGAAATGAAAGCGCTGATTCTGGCTGCTGCCAAATCCTGAGCAGCTACACAAACCCCCTGTGGGAGCGAGCCTGCTCGCGAAAACGATGTATCAGTCAAAGATAATGTCGACTGACACGACGCTTTCGCGAGCAGGCTCGCTCCCACAAGTTTTCCCCATACAAATTCAAAAAGATTGGAGAACACAATGGCCGAAGCAAAAGTACTCAGTGGCGCCGGGCTCCGGGGCCAGGTTGCCGGGCAAACCGCACTGTCCACCGTGGGCCAGGCCGGTGCCGGGCTGACTTATCGCGGCTACGACGTGCGTGAACTGGCCGCCGACGCGCAATTTGAAGAAGTCGCCTATCTGCTGCTGTACGGCGAACTGCCGACAACAGCGCAACTGGCCGATTACCAGGCCAAATTGAGCAAGCTGCGCGACCTGCCGCAAGCGCTTAAAGAAGTGCTTGAGCGCATCCCGGCTGACGCGCATCCGATGGACGTCATGCGTACCGGTTGCTCGTTCCTCGGCAACATCGAACCGGAGAAAGACTTCTCCGAGCAGCGCGACAAGACCGACCGTCTGCTCGCCGCGTTCCCGGCGATCATGTGCTACTGGTATCGCTTCAGCCACGACGGCAAGCGCATCGACTGCGTCAGCGACGAGCCGACCCTTGGCGGCCACTTCCTGCACTTGCTGCACGGCAAGAAGCCGAGCGAACTGCACGTCAAGGTCATGAACGTGTCGCTGATCCTCTACGCCGAACATGAATTCAACGCCTCGACCTTCACCGCGCGTGTTTGCGCTTCGACTTTGTCGGATCTGTACTCGTGCGTGACGGCGGCCATCGGTTCGCTGCGCGGTCCATTGCACGGCGGCGCCAACGAAGCGGCGATGGAAATGATCGAGCGCTTCTCGTCGCCGGAAGAGGCGATCAAAGGCACCCTCGGCATGCTTGAGCGCAAGGACAAGATCATGGGCTTCGGCCACGCGATCTATAAGGACAGCGACCCGCGCAACGAGGTGATCAAGGGCTGGGCGAAAAAACTCGCGGACGAGGTTGGCGACAAGGTGTTGTTCCCCGTCTCCGAAGCCATCGACAAGACCATGTGGGAGCAGAAGAAACTGTTCCCGAATGCCGACTTCTACCATGCCTCGGCTTACCACTTCATGGGTATCCCGACCAAGCTGTTCACGCCGATCTTCGTCTGCTCGCGCCTGACCGGCTGGGCCGCGCACGTGTTCGAACAACGTGCCAACAACCGCATCATCCGTCCAAGCGCCGAATACACCGGCGTCGAACAGCGCAAGTTCGTGCCAATCGAACGCCGCTGAAATGGTGGGCTGACCCGGAACCAGAGAACACCGCTAGACCCTGTGGGAGCGAGCCTGCTCGCGAAGACGGACTGACATTCAACATTGATGTCGACTGATATACCGCTTTCGCGAGCAGGCTCGCTCCCACAGTGGACGGTGTGTAACTCAGGTTTCTGGCCCACCCTTTGTAACCACCGTGACCCGAGTCCTGACCCGATGAACACAGAATTCCGCAAGAACCTGCCCGGCACGCCGCTGGATTACTTCGACACCCGCGCGGCGGTCGAGGCGATTGCGCCTGGCAGCTACGACACCCTGCCGTACACCTCCCGCGTGCTGGCGGAAAACCTTGTGCGTCGCTGCGACCCGGCCACGCTCACCGATTCGCTCAAGCAACTGATCGAACGCAAGCGCGATCTCGATTTTCCGTGGTTCCCGGCGCGGGTGGTGTGCCATGACATCCTCGGCCAGACCGCGCTGGTCGACCTCGCTGGCCTGCGCGATGCCATCGCTTTGCAGGGCGGCGACCCGGCGCAGGTCAACCCGGTGGTGCCGACGCAATTGATCGTCGACCACTCGCTGGCTGTCGAGGCGGGCGGTTTCGATGCCCAGGCCTTCGAGAAGAACCGCGCCATCGAAGACCGCCGCAACGAAGACCGTTTCCACTTCATCAACTGGACCAAAAAGGCCTTCAAGAACGTCGACGTGATCCCGCCGGGCAACGGCATCATGCACCAGATCAACCTGGAGAAAATGTCGCAGGTGATTCAGGTGCGCGAAGGTGTGGCGTTCCCCGACACCTGCGTCGGCACCGACAGCCACACCCCGCACGTCGATGCGCTTGGCGTGATCGCCATTGGTGTCGGCGGCCTCGAAGCCGAGAGCGTGATGCTCGGCCGCGCGTCGTGGATGCGCCTGCCGGAAAGCGTCGGCGTCGAACTGACCGGCAAGCTGCAGCCGGGCATCACCGCTACCGACATGGTCCTGGCCCTGACTGAATACCTGCGCAAACAGAAAGTCGTCGGCGCGTGGCTGGAATTCTTCGGTGAAGGTGCTGCAGCGCTGACCCTCGGCGACCGCGCGACCATCTCCAACATGGCCCCGGAATACGGCGCCACGGCAGCAATGTTCTACATCGATCAGCAGACCATCGATTACCTGAAACTGACCGGTCGTGAAGACCAGCAGGTTCAATTGGTCGAGCAGTACGCCAAACTTACCGGCCTGTGGGCTGACAGCCTCAAAGGTGCGCAATACGAGCGCGGCCTGACTTTTGATCTGTCTTCGGTGGTGCGCAACATGGCCGGCCCGAGCAACCCGCACGCCCGCGTTGCAGTGTCCGATCTTGCGGCCAAAGGCATCTCCGGGCAATGGGAAGATGTGCCGGGGCAAATGCCCGACGGCGCGGTGATCATCGCCGCCATCACCAGCTGCACCAACACCAGCAACCCGCGCAACGTCATCGCCGCCGGCCTCTTGGCGCGCAATGCCAACAAGCTCGGCCTGACCCGCAAGCCGTGGGTCAAATCCTCGCTGGCGCCGGGTTCGAAAACCGTGGCGCTGTACCTCGACGAAGCGGGGCTGACCACTGAGCTGGAACAGCTCGGTTTCGGCGTTGTGGCATTTGCCTGCACCACTTGCAACGGCATGTCCGGCGCCCTCGATCCGGTGATCCAGCAAGAGATCATCGACCGCGATCTGTACGCGACCGCGGTGCTTTCCGGCAACCGCAACTTCGACGGCCGCATTCACCCGTACGCCAAACAGGCTTTCCTCGCCTCGCCGCCGCTGGTGGTTGCCTACGCGATTGCCGGGACCATCCGTTTCGATATCGAGAAGGATGTGCTGGGCGTGGTCGATGGTCGGGAAATTCGCCTGAAAGAAATCTGGCCGAGCGACGAAGAAATCGATGCGGTGGTGAAGTCGTCGGTCAAGCCTGAGCAGTTCCGTCAGGTCTACATCCCGATGTTCGCCGTGCATGAAGACACCGGGCCGAAAGTCGCGCCGTTGTACGATTGGCGCGAGATGAGCACTTACATCCGCCGTCCGCCGTACTGGGAAGGTGCGTTGGCCGGCGCCCGTCCCCTGAAGGGTATGCGCCCGTTGGCGGTGCTGCCGGACAACATCACCACTGATCACCTGTCGCCATCGAACGCGATCATGCTCGACAGCGCCGCCGGCGAATACCTGGCGAAAATGGGCCTGCCGGAAGAGGACTTCAACTCCTACGCTACCCACCGTGGCGACCACCTGACCGCCCAGCGCGCGACCTTCGCCAACCCGAAACTGTTCAACGAAATGGTCGTGGAAAACGGCAAGGTCAAGCAGGGTTCGCTGGCCCGTGTCGAGCCGGAAGGCCAGGTCATGCGCATGTGGGAAGCCATCGAAACCTACATGCAGCGCAAGCAGCCGCTGATCATCATCGCTGGCGCTGACTACGGTCAGGGTTCGTCTCGCGACTGGGCGGCGAAAGGCGTGCGTCTGGCTGGTGTCGAGGCGATTGCCGCCGAAGGTTTCGAGCGCATTCACCGCACCAACCTGGTGGGCATGGGCGTGTTGCCGCTGGAATTCAAAGCCGGCACCAATCGCCACACCCTGGCCATCGATGGCAGCGAAACCTACGACGTGATCGGCGAGCGCAAGCCGCGTGCGGATCTGACTCTGGTGATCAATCGCAAGAATGGCGAGCGCGTCGAAGTGCCGGTGACCTGCCGTCTCGATACCGCTGAAGAAGTGTCGATCTACGAGGCCGGCGGCGTGCTGCAGCGCTTCGCGCAGGACTTCCTCGAAGGATCGGCGGTAGCCGTTTAAACAGGTTCAGCGGTCGGGGGGGGATGAGTCCCTTGGCCGCTTTGAAGGAGCAATCATGGCTCACGCACCACAAATCAGAATCCCTGCGACTTACATGCGCGGCGGCACCAGCAAAGGCGTGTTTTTCAGCCTCACCGACCTGCCCGAAGCGGCGCAGGTACCCGGTCCCGTCCGCGACGCTTTGCTGCTGCGGGTCATCGGCAGCCCCGACCCGTACGACAAGCAGATCGACGGCATGGGCGGCGCGACGTCGAGCACCAGCAAAACCGTGATCCTGTCGAAAAGCACCCGTGCCGATCACGACGTCGATTACCTGTTTGGCCAAGTGTCGATCGACAAGCCGTTCGTCGATTGGAGCGGCAACTGCGGCAATCTCTCGGCGGCGGTCGGTTCGTTCGCCATCAGCAACGGCCTGGTCGATGCCAGCCGCATCCCGCACAACGGTGTGGCGGTGGTGCGCGTGTGGCAGGCCAATATCGGCAAGACCATCATTGCCCACGTGCCGATCACCAATGGCGAAGTGCAGGAAACCGGTGATTTCGAACTCGACGGCGTGACCTTTCCGGCGGCCGAAGTGCAGGTTGAGTTCATGGATCCGGCGGCGGAAGAAGAGGGCGGCGGTGGCTCGATGTTCCCCACCGGCAATCTGGTCGATGAGCTCGAAGTGCCGGGTGTCGGCACGTTCAAGGCGACCATGATCAACGCCGGGATCCCGACGATTTTCGTCAACGCCGAGGACATCGGCTACACCGGCACCGAACTCCAGGGCGCGATCAACGGCGATCCGAAAGCGCTGCTGATGTTCGAGACCATTCGCGCCTACGGTGCGTTGCGCATGGGCCTTATCTCCAGCCTGGAAGAAGCCGCCAAGCGGCAGCACACGCCGAAAGTCGCATTCGTTGCCAAACCTGCGGATTACCTGGCGTCGAGTGGTAAAGCGATTGCCGCTGGTGACGTCGATCTGCTGGTGCGCGCGTTGTCGATGGGCAAGCTGCATCACGCGATGATGGGCACGGCAGCGGTGGCGATTGGCACGGCGGCGGCGATTTCCGGCACGTTGGTGAATCTTGCGGCGGGTGGGATTGAACGCAATGCCGTGCGCTTCGGACATCCGTCGGGGACATTACGCGTGGGCGCCGAGGCGACGCTGGAGAACGGCGAGTGGGTGGTGAAGAAAGCCATCATGAGCCGCAGTGCCCGCGTTCTCATGGAGGGCTACATCCGCGTGCCCGGAGATTCTTTCTGACTTAACCCCAAACCAGGTAGGAGCTGCCGAAGGCTGCGGTCTTTTGATCTTGATCGCGAAAAACAAAAAGATCGCAGCCTTCGGCAGCTCCTACAGGAGTGAATCGAACATGAGCGCCAACGTCGACCTGAACAACCGCCCCGATTACGATGCAGTTCTGCAGGACATCGCTGACTACGTCCTCACTTTCAAGCCTGACTCCGCCGAAGCGCTGAACACCGCGCGCAACTGCCTGATCGACACGCTGGGCTGCGGTCTGCTGGCCTTGCGTTTCCCCGAATGCACGAAACACCTCGGCCCGATCGTCGAAGGCACGGTTGTACCGTTCGGCGCGCGCGTGCCCGGCACCAGTTATCGTCTCGACCCGGTCAAAGCCGCGTGGGATATTGGCTGCATCGTCCGCTGGCTCGACTACAACGACACCTGGCTTGCCGCCGAGTGGGGCCATCCATCGGACAACCTCGGCGCCATCCTCGCCGTTGCCGATCACCTCTCGCAAAAGCGCATTGCCAACGGTGAAGCACCGCTGACCCTGCGCGATGTGCTGGAAGCAATGATCATGGCCCACGAGATTCAAGGCGTGATCGCTCTGGAAAACTCCTTCAACCGGGTAGGACTCGATCACGTCATTCTGGTGAAAGTCGCCTCGACTGCCGTCAGCGCCAGACTGATGGGCGCCAACCGCGAGCAGATGCTGTCGGCGCTGTCCCATGCCTTCGCCGACGGTCAGGCGCTACGCACCTATCGCCACGCACCCAACGCCGGCTCGCGCAAATCCTGGGCGGCGGGGGATGCTGCAAGTCGTGGCGTAAGGCTGGCCGACATCGCCATGCGCGGCGAGCTGGGTATTCCCGGTGTGTTGAGCGCGAAGCAGTGGGGCTTTTATGACGTATCGTTCAGCCACAGCAACAATGATCTGGCGCTGAAACCCGAGGGCAAGCGTGCCTTCAGCTTTTCCCGGCCGTTCGGCAGTTACGTGATGGAAAACGTGCTGTTCAAGATCAGTTTTCCCGCCGAATTTCATGCGCAGACCGCGTGCGAGGCGGCGGTGACCTTGCATCCGCTGGTTCGCAATCGCCTGCATGAGATCGACCGCATCGTCATCACCACCCATGAATCGGCGATCCGCATCATGTCCAAGGTCGGCCCGCTGGCCAACGCCGCCGACCGCGATCATTGCCTGCAATACATGACCGCCGTGCCGCTGGCATTCGGCAATCTGATAGCCGAGCACTACGAAGACGACTTCCACAGGGCGCATCCGATCATCGATGTGCTGCGCGAGAAAATGGTCATCGTTGAAGAACCGCGCTTTACCCGCGAATACCTTGAGCCCGACAAACGCTCGATTGCCAATGCCGTGCAGGTGTTTTTCAAGGATGGCAGCAGCACAGAGAACGTGGTGGTGGAGTACCCGATCGGCCATCGCCGCCGCCGCGCCGAGGGTATTCCGTTACTGGAGGACAAGTTCAAGGCCAATCTGGCGACGCGGTTCGCCGGGCAGCGTTGCGCGGAGATTTTTGCGCTGTGCGGGGATCAGGCGCGGCTGGAAGCCACGCCGGTGAATCGATTCATTGACCTGTTTGTGATCTGACAGACCGCGTCTTCGTTCTTCGCGAGCAGGCTCGCTCCCACAGGTTGTTGTGATGGACACAGAAATTGTGAACGCCTTCAGAAACTGTGGGAGCGAGCCTGCTCGCGATAGCGGTGTGTCAGACACCGTTGATGCTGAATGTGCCACCTCCTTCGCGGGCAAGCCCGCTCCCACAGGTTTTTCAGGCTGATTGCAATGTTGTATACACCACCAAACCCTGTGGGAGCGAGCCTGCTCGCGATAGCGGTGTGTCAGACACCATTGATGCTGAATGTGCCATCA
>NZ_JBSICA010000041.1:0-44393 GCF_058245595.1 Pseudomonas sp. UF-293
GCAATGGACTAGCAACCGCAAGACCAAGGCGACAGTTACCTTGACACGTACCGGCTTGTAAAAAAGTAAGTCGCCGTCAGGCGAAACCGCCAGCAGCCGCTACCGAAGCAACGGATATTCACCCAATCTCAAGAGCCCGCGCAAGCGCCCCACCCACCCTCGAATAAACCTCCAGAACCCTAGGCACCACCGCCCCCAACCGCAACAAATCATGAGTCAACCCGGCACAAACCTCGACCTCGACTCCCACCCCCTGCCCACGCAGCCTATCGACATAAGCCTGCCCCTCATCCAGCAACGGATCAAACCCGGCCAATACCACAATGGCCGGCGCAACCCCACGCAAATCCTCCGCCAGCAACGGCGAAAAACGCCAATCCAGATAATCCTCCGGCCCACGCGCATAGTGCTGATAAAACCACTCCAGCGTGTCGTTCTCGAGCAAATACCCCTCACCAAACAACAGCCGCGAATCATGCACTCGCGAAGCATCGGTCACCGGATAACACAACAACTGCGCCTTCGGCGCGATAGCCACCGTGTGCGGCTGCCGCACAGCCTGAATCGCCAGTACCGTCGCCAACGTGGCACCCGCGCTGTCGCCACCAAACGCAACGCGCGAACCATCCAGGCCCAGGCTCGCAGCCTGTTCGGCCAGCCAGGCCAAAGCGTCCTCGCCATCCTCCAGCGCCGTCGGAAAGCGATGCTCCGGCGCCAGCCGATAACCGACCGAGAGCACCGCACACGGCGTGCGCTGGCAAAACTCGCGGCAGACGCCGTCGTGGGAATCCAGACTGCCGACCACAAACCCGCCGCCATGGAAATACACCAGCACCGGTAGCGACGAGGCAACACCGCTGGGCCGATACAACCGCAATGCCAGCGCCGCACCATCGCGGGCCAGTGTCTCAATCTCGCTGACTTCAACATCCTGCGGCGCTGGCCAGCGCAATTGCGCGGTGGTCTGTTCGAAGGTGGCGCGGGCCTCGCTCGGGCTTAGTTGGTGCATGGCCGGCAGGCCGGCGTCCTGGCTGTCTTGAGCAAGGTCGAGGAAAGCTTCCAGATCAGGGTGTAACGACATCGATAAAAATCCTTGTATCCGCAATAAGACGGGCGCGCCTTGGCAGCGCCCGCGCAAAAGACCGGGCGATCAACCCACCCGCGCCATGCAATGTTCGATCAACGCTTCAAGCTCGCGCTGGTAATCGCTCATCAGCGCATCCATGGTGCCGGCGCGGTAACGCTGGCTGCTGTAGATGCAGCGCAAGGCCAGTTGCCCGTCATAGACCTGGCCGACGATTTCCAGCCAGTTGCCCAGGTTCGCCTTGAGGCTGTAGTTGTCGCCGGTCTCTTCCAGTGCCGGCACCAGCAACGCCTGTTCATCGAAGCTCTGGTCGAACTGCCCGAGGTAGTTGAAGGTCACCCGTGCCTGCGGCAATGCGGCCAGTTGCGCCGAAATGTCCGGCCCAGCCAGATGACGCAGTACGCCATAGCCGATGCCCTTCTGCGGTACGCCCGCCAGTTGCGCCTGCACATCGATGATCGACTGGCCGATGTCATCGCTGTCCGGGCGCAAACGCACTGGGAACATGCTGGTGAACCAGCCGAGGCTGCGGCTCAGGTCGATCGATTCGAAGAGGTCTTCGCGACCGTGTCCTTCGAGCAGGATCAGCGCTGACGGTTGCTGGCTCCAGCGGCACAGGGCACGGCTGAGCGCTGACAGCAGCAGGTCGTTGATCTGCGTGCCGTACACCGCCGGGGCCTGTTTGAGCAGTTGTTCGGTGTGTTCGCGGGACAGTTTGAGCCGTGCCTGCGCCTGTTGCCGCACAAGGTTCTTGCCGCGCGGGTTGTCGCACGGCAGATCAACGCCGGGCTGATCCAGTTGCTCCAGCCAATAGCTCAACTCCTGTTCGGCAATCACTGGCGCCCGCGCCTGCAATGCCTCGGCAAACGAACGATAACTGCTGGTGCGAATCGGCAGTTGCGGCGCCAGCCCCTGCACACACGCCTCATAAGCGACTTTCAGATCGTCGAGCAGAATCCGCCACGACACGGTGTCGACCACCAGGTGATGAATCACCACCAGCAAGCGCGCCTGGCCATCCGGCAACGCCACATGCATGACCCGCCAGACCGGCCCGTCATCGAGTCTGAGGCTGCGCTGCGCGAGGTTGGCCAACGCTTCGACCTCTTCGCTGTTTTGCGCTTCACGGCGCCACAGCACAGCCTCGTCCGATAAGCGGGTGCTATAGCGCTGCAACCAGCGCCCGCCGTCGTTGGAAAAACGCAGGCGCAGCGAATCGTGATGTTGTTCGATCAAGCCCAGCGCCTGTTCCAGTGCATCGAGATCCAGCGGCTGACGAGCGCTGAGCAGCAACGACTGGTTGTAGTGATGCGCCTCGGCCATGCCTTCGGCAAAGAACCACTCCTGGATCGGCAGCAGATTGAACGCGCCTTCTGCGGCAACCTGAGTCAGGTCCGGCAACGCTTGCCCGGCGCCCTCCTGCACCACCTGCTGCTCGACGATGCCGGCGATGGTTTGATAGCGCATCAGATCGCGCAGCTTCAGTTCCATCTGCAGGGTTGGATGGTTTCTCACCCGCGAGATCACTTGCAGGCTGAGGATCGAATCGCCGCCCAGTTCGAAGAAGTTATCGCTGATACCGACCTGCTCGACCTGCAACACCTGCGCCCAGATCTCGGCCAGCAAGCTTTCCTGCTCGGTGCGCGGCGCAACATATTCGTCGCTTTTGAATTGCGGTTCCGGCAGGGCCTTGCGATCGAGTTTGCCGTTGGGCGTAACCGGGAACGCGCTGAGGCAGACGATCTGCGCCGGCACCATGTATTCCGGCAGCGAAGCACGCAGCCCGGCCTTGAGTTCATCGCCGATATCATCACCCGTGGCGGTGACCACATAACCGATCAGTTGCTTGCCGGAGGCATTGTCGCGGGCAATCACCAGCGCATCGCTGACTGCCGGCAACTGACGCAGGCTGGCCTCGACTTCGCCCAGTTCGATGCGGAAGCCGCGCACTTTGACCTGATGGTCGATGCGCCCGACGTAATCGACCACGCCGTCCGGGCGACGCCGCACCAGATCGCCGCTGCGGTACAGGCGCTCGCCAGGGGCAAACGGATTGGGCACGAAGCGTTCGCCGGTCAGGTCGGGGCGCCCGTAGTAACCACGGGCGACGCCGTAACCGCCGATGTACAACTCACCGGCAAAACCCGGCGGCAGCGGATTCAGATCGTCGTCGAGCACGTACAACGAACGTGCACCGACTGCGCGGCCGATCGGCGCGTATGCCGCTTCGCAGTGCTGGCTGATGGCGACTTTCCAGAGCATCGGCGTGACCACGGTTTCGGTCGGGCCATAGCCGTTGGTGAAGTATTGCGGACGCAACGCCGCTTTCACCTGTTCGAAGGTCTGTTCCGGCACCGCATCGCCACCGAAGCAGTAGATGCGCACCGGCGGCGGTGCAATGCCGCTGGCGGCGGCGTACTCGGCGAGTTGTTTGAGATAGGCCGGCGGGAAGCAAGCGATGGTCACGCCGTAATCGTGCAAGGCCTGATAGGTCTGCTCCGGCGTCCACAGGCATCCGTCGCGAATCACCAGACGACCGCCGCTGTACAAGGTACTCAGCCAGCGTTCGTGGGCACCATCGAAGGCGAACGACATGAAGTGCAACTCGCAACTGCACGCGTCCATTTCGTACAGCTCGGCAATGGCCTGGCAGTGCATGCTCAACGGACCCTGGGTGACGGCCACGCCTTTCGGCCGCCCGGTGGACCCGGAGGTGTAAACCAGATAGGCCAGGCTCTGCTCGTGAATAGCGCAGACCGGGGCAGCATCACTGTAAAGACTGCGATCGAGCTGATCGATTTCCAGGCGCAGCACGTCTGGCGGCGCCGGCAGGGTCGCACGCAGGCTGGTCTGCGTCAGCAGCAAGGCCATGCGCGAATCTTCGATCATGTAGGCCAGACGCTCCGGCGGATAATCGATGTCCAGTGGCACGTAGGCGGCACCGCTCTTGAGCACGGCGAGGAAGCTCACCAGCATTTCCAGCGAACGCGGCAACGCCACGCCGATCACCACTTCCGGCCCGGCACCGTGGGCGATCAGGCACTGCGCGAGACGATTGGCTTGCCGCTCGAGTTCGGCGTAGCTCAGGCTCTCGCCGGCGCATTGCACCGCGATCGCATCGGGTTGCTGTTGCGCATGACGGCTGATCAGCTCCGGCAGCAACTGCGGCGCGTGGCGGTGGGAAGGCTCGGCGCTCCAGGCCTGCGCCGCTTGCCATTGCTCGGCGGACAGACGCTGCAAGTTACCCAGCCGCTCATACGGCGCGGCCATCATCGCCGCGAGGGTGTTTTCCAGGGTCAGGCGAATGCCTTCTACCGCCTCGGCGCTGAAGTGGCTGCGCAGGTACAGGTACTCGATCGACAACTCATCGCCAAGCATCACCGCAAGGTCCATCGGCACGTTGGTCACGCCGTGGCCGATGGATTTGCCGAAGGTCAGCTCGGTGTCGGTTTCTTCCTGCAAGCGCTCGTCGATCGGGAAGTTTTCGAACACCACGATGCTGTCGAACAGCGCCTGACCACCGAGGTTCGACCAGCGCTGCACATCGGCCAGCGGCGCCTGGGAGTAATCGCGAATGTCGAGGTTGTAGGCCTGCACTTCGCCCAGCCAGTCGGCCAAGCGCTGATCGGCCTGTGGGGTCTGAATGATCGGTAAGGTATTGATGAACAGGCCGAGCATGTTGCCGACGTTCGGCAGGCTTTCCGGACGCCCCGATACGGTGGCGCCGAAGGTCACCGTCTGCTGGCCGGTGTAGCGTTGCAACAGCAGCAGCCACGCGCCCTGAATCAACGTGTTCGGGGTGATGCGCAAGTCGCGGCAGAACTCCAGCAGACGCGCGGTTTGCGCTTTGTCCCAGTTCGAATAGATCGCATCGTGACCGGCTACGTCGGCACTGTGACGCGGGTGCATCGCCTGACTCAGCGCGGTCGGTTCGTTGACCACCGCCAGACGCGCCTTCCAGAACAGCTCTTGGGCATCCTGATCCTGCGCCTGCAACCAGGCGATGAAGTCGCGATAGCGGCCGTTTTCGCCAGTCACCTCGCCCGTGGAGTAGTACTGCAAGACCTCGCCGAACAACCGCGAACTGCTCCAGCCGTCCATCAGAATGTGGTGGCTGGTCCAGATCATCTGGTACTGCTGGTCGCCCAGCTGCAGCAGGGTCACCCGCTGCAATCGCGCTTCGGACAAGTCGAAGCCCAGTGCGCGGTCGGCGCTGGCAAACTCGGCAATCGCCGCCTCGCTGCAGTCCTGCCCACGCCAATCGAGCACCTGCATCTGGAACGGCGCCTGGCGATGCACGACCTGCAGCGGTTTGGCCAGACCGTCCTGCCAATGGAAACTGGTACGCAGGATCGCCTGACGGACAATGATGAATTCCCAGGCCTGGCGGAAACGCTCAACGTCGAGGCCCTTGATCGGCAGGCTGACCTGTTGCACGTAAAGGCTGCTGCCGTTATCCGATAGCGTATGGAAGAGCATGCCTTCCTGCATCGGCGACAGCGGATAGACGTCTTCAATCAGCTCCGCCGGCACCGGCAAGGCATCGAGCTGCGCCTGATCCAGTTGCGCCAACGGGTAGTCGCTGGCGCTGGCGGATTGCGCGTCTTCTAGCGAAACCACTGCGGCCAGTTTCTGCACCGTCTGCTGCTGGAACAGGTCTTTGGGCGTGAAGCAAATGCCCTGCTGCCGCGCGCGGCTGACCAGTTGAATCGAGATGATCGAATCGCCGCCGAGGGCGAAGAAATTGTCGGTCACGCCGACCTGCTCGATCTTCAGAATGTCCTGCCAGACCTCGGCCAACTGCTGCTCCAGCGGCGTCGAAGGCGCGACGTAATCGCGTTGCGCCTGATTGGCATCCGGCGCCGGCAAGGCCTTGCGATCAAGTTTGCCGTTGGGTGTCAGCGGCAACTGTTCGAGGAACAGCCACTGCGCCGGCACCATGTAGTCCGGCAGATGCGCCTTGAGCGCGGTTTGCAGCGCAGTGCTCAGCGCGTCCAGTTGCGCAAGACTCTGATCGGCCTCGGTCGGCACCACATAAGCCACCAGTTGCTGACCGCTGACGCCGTCCACAGCCAGCACCACGCCTTCGCGCACGCTGGCCTGGGCCAGCAGACGCGCTTCGATTTCACCCAGTTCAATACGGAAGCCACGCACCTTGACCTGATGGTCGATGCGGCCGACGTATTCGATACGGCCGTCCTCCATGAAACGCGTCAGGTCGCCGGTGCGGTACATACGCTCGCCGTTGCTCGCCAACGGGTTGGGCACGAAACGTTCGGCGGTCAAGCCTGGGCGCAACAGATAGCCACGGGTGATGCCATCGCCGGCCAGATACAGCTCCGCTGCGATGCCGACCGGCGCTTCCTGCAATTGCTCATCGAGCAGGTATGCAGTGGTATTGCGCAATGGCCGGCCGATATTGGCCTGGCCGCCGAGTTCGCGACGGGTCCAGGTCGAATACGTGGTGTCTTCGGAAGGCCCGTACAGATCGTAGACGTGGGCGACCGAAGTCTCGCGGTACAAGGTGTCGACCAGCGCCTGCTTCAGCGGCTCGCCGGCCAGATTGATGATGCGCACGCCCGGCGGGATCTGGCCGATGCGTTGCAACGCGGCAATCGCCGACGGCACGGTGTTGATCAGGCGCACCTGATCACGCTCGGGCAAGTCCGGTAGCTCCAGAGCATTGCGCGCCATGACCATGGACCCGCCGCGCGCCAGGGTGACGAAAATCTCCCACACTGACAGGTCGAAGCACACCGACGTCGACGCCAGCACGCCCTGCAGATCGTCCTCGCTGTAGACCTCGGCGGACCAGTGAATCAGCGCCTGCACGTTGCGATGGGCGATGACCACGCCCTTCGGTTTGCCGGTGGAACCGGAGGTGTAGATCACGTAGGCAAGATCGGCCGAGTCAGCGCGCGCCGGCAGGTTGTCCGGAGCCTGCGCGGCGAACGCCTCGCCGCCGGCCTCGACCAGCACCACGTGTGCTTCGCTGGACGGCAATTGCGCCAGCAACGCTTGCTGGGTCAGCAGGACTTTCGCCTGGCTGTCATCGAGCATGTAGGCCACGCGGTCGGCCGGGTAGTCCGGGTCCAACGGCACGTAGGTGCCGCCGGCCTTGAGCACCGCCATCAGGGCGATCACCAGTTCCGCCGAACGCGGCATCGCTACGCCGACGCGTACTTCGGCGGTGACACCCAGTGTCACCAAATGCCGGGCCAACTGGTTTGCCCGCCGGTTCAGTTCGCCGTAGCTCAGCGCCACGCCGGCATGACTCAACGCCAGTGCCTGCGGATGCGCTGCGACCCTTGCTTCAAAGCTCTGCGAGATCAGTCGCTCGGCCGGATAAGCCGCGTGATTGTCGTTCCACTGCGCCAGCGTCTGACGCTCGGCCAGCGGCAGCAGACCGATCTCGCCGAGTGCCCGTTGCGGCGCCTCGACAAATTGCTCCAGCACTTCACGCAGATGCGCGGCCAGAGCGAGCACGCTGCGTTCGGCAAAGTGCTCGGTGAGGTAGTTGAAATCGAGGTTGAGCACTTGGCTGGCGCCGGCGATCAGGGTCAGACCGTAGTTGGTCTGCTCGCGATGCTCCAGACCGGAAAAACGCAGCCCGCCCGGGTTGGCCTCCAACGCTTCGGACACCGGGTAGTTCTCGAACACCAGCAAGGTGTCGAACAACGCTTCGCCACTCAACGCGGCCAGACGTTGAATGTCCTGCAACGGCGTCTGTTCGTAATCGCGCAACAACAGGTTCTTGTCCTGCACACTGCGCACCCAGTCACCGACGCTGAGGCTGGCCTGCGGGCTGGCGATCACCGGCAAAGTGTTGATGAACAGCCCCAGTTGCTCCTCGATGCCTGGCAAATCCACCGGACGCCCGGATACCGTGGCGCCAAACGCCACCGTGGCCTGGCCGGTGTAGCGCTGCAACACCAGCAGCCACGCGGCCTGCACCAGACTGTTGAGGGTCACCTGTTGCTGACGGGAGAAGGTGTTCAGACGCTCAGTGAACGCTTCATCGAAATGCAGACGATGCATCTGTTTGCCCGGCCCCGGCACGGTGCGTCCGTGGCAGGCCGACGCCAGTCGGGTCGGCTCGTCGAGTTCGGCCAGTTGCCCGCGCCAGAAATCCTGCGCGGCTGCCTTGTCCTGGCCTTGCAGCCAGACCAGAAAATCGCGATAGCGGCCCTGCGCGCTCGGCACCGGCTGGCCGGCGTAATCCTGCAGCACTTCGCCGAACATCCGCGAGTTGCTCCAGCCATCCATGAGGATGTGATGGCAGGTGAAAATCAGTCGATGGCGATCGTCGGCAGTGCGCAGCAGGCACAGGCGCAACAGCGGCGGATTCTGCAGATCGAAGCCACGTTCGCGGTCGGCCTGCGCCCGTGCTTCAAGCACCGCCGGCAGATCGGCGGCATCGCGCACATCGATTTCCGGCATTTCCAGGGTCAGTTGGCGGTTGATCACCTGCAACGGTGCATCGAGGCCATCGCGGCCCCAGATGAAACCGGCGCGCAGCACTTCATGGCGATCGACCACCCGTTGCCAGGCTTGCTGGAACCGCGCAACGTCGAGGCCGTCGATGTCCAGCAGCATCTGATAGACGTAGGCGCTGGCGTCCGCGTCGTACAGGCTGTGGAACAGAATGCCTTGCTGCATCGGCGCCAGCGGATAAATGTCCTCGATGCGCTGGGCGGCAATCGGCAGGCTGTCCAGATGCGCCTGGGACAAACCGGCCAGCGGCACGTCGGACGGCGTGAGCCCGCCCGCATGGCTGAGGCAGTGCTCGATCAATTCGTTCAGCGCCACTTCGTAGGCGCGGGCCAGCGCGGCAATGGTCGTCTCTGCGAAGACGTCGCTGCTGTAGGTCCACGTCAGGCTCAACTGGCCCTGATAAACCCGGCCATCGATGGTCAGCCAGTTGGCCATCGGTGCGTTTTCGTCCTGACCGGCGCCCTTGTCCTCGGTGGCCGGCCGCCACAAGACGTCGTCATCGAAGTTGTTATCGAACTGGCCGAGGTAGTTGAACGTCACCTGCGGTTGCGCCAGTTCATGCAGTGCCGCTTGTGCTTCGGCCGTGCCGAGATAACGCAGCAAGCCGTAGCCGATGCCCTTGTTGGGGATCGCGCGCAGTTGCTCCTTGATGCCTTTGATCGAACTTTCCAGGCTGGCGTTTGGTGTCAGGCGCACCGGGAACATGCTGGTGAACCAGCCAACGGTGCGGCTCAGGTCGATGTCGTCGAAGAGGTCCTCGCGGCCATGGCCTTCGAGCTGGACCAGCGCGCTGTCGCTGGCGGTCCACTCGCAGAGCACCCGCGCCAGTGCGGTCAGCAGCAGGTCGTTGACCTGAGTGCGGTAGGCCGCCGGGGCCTGTTGCAGCAACTGTCGGGTACGTTCGGCGTCCAGCCGCGTGTCGACGCTGCGTTCGAAGCGGTTATTCAGCTGGCCCTGCGGGTTGTCCAACGGCAAACCGAGCGGCGCGCCGCGCAACTGCTCGCGCCAGTAACTCAGTTCACAGCCCAGCGCCGCGCTGCGCGCATGCTCTTGCAGGCGCAAGCCCCAGTCCTTGAACGCGCTGGTCTTGGCCGGCAGATGCACGCTCTGTCCACTGCTGATCTGCTGATAGGCGCTTTGCAGGTCTTCGAGCAGGATCCGCCACGACACGCCATCGACCACCAGGTGATGAATCACCAGCAACAGTCGCTGACTGGCGTCCGGCAAATCGATCAGCGCCGCGCGGATCAGCGGGCCGTTGTGCAGGTCGAGGCTGCGTTGCAGGTCGAGGCACAGCGCTGGCAATGCCGCGCTATCGTCCAGCGTGAAAGTGCGCAACAACGCTTGTGGCTGATCCGCCGCGCCGTGGCTCTGCTGCCAGCCCTGCTCGGTTTGGCGATAACGCAGACGCAAGGCGTCATGCTGTTTCTGCACCTGCGCCAGCGCCTGTTGCAGCGCAGTGGCTTGCAGGGTTTTCTCCGGGGTCAGCAGGATCGACTGGTTCCAGTGGTGGCGCGCCGGGATGTCGCTGTGGAAGAAATACTGCTGGATCGGCGTCAGCGGCGCATCGCCGAGCACCTCGCCCTGCTCCGTTTGTACGGCGTCGCTTTGTTGCGCGACGGTGGCCAGACGCTGCACGGTCTGGTGCTGAAAAATGTCCTTGGGCGTAAAGCGGATACCGGCCTGCCGCGCGCGGCTGACCACTTGAATCGAAATGATCGAATCGCCGCCCAACTCGAAAAAGTTGTCGTGAAGCCCGACCCGTTCGACCTTGAGCACGTCCTGCCAGATCTCGGCCAGGCGCTGTTCCAGTTCACTGCGCGGCGCCGCGTAGGCCTCTTGCACTTGCGCAACGTCCGGCTGCGGCAGTTGCTTGCGATCAAGCTTGCCGTTGGCGGTCAGCGGCAGTCGGTCGAGGAACGCCCAACTGACCGGAACCATGTAATCGGGCAGGGTCTCGCGCAGGTGCGCCTTGATCGAATCGCGCAGCGCGCCCTGCTCGTCCGCGTTCAATGTCTCGACCGGCACGACCCAGGTCGCCAGTTGCTGGCCACTGAGACCGTCCACCGCCAGCACCACCGCTTCGCGCACCTGTGGATGCTTGAGCAGTTGCGCTTCGATTTCGCCGAGCTCGATGCGGAAACCACGGATCTTCACTTGGTGGTCGATACGGCCGATGTACTCGATCACCCCATCGCCGCGCAGGCGTGCGAGGTCGCCGGTACGGTACAGACGCTGGCCGGCCTTGCGGTTGAACGGGTCGGGCACGAAGCGGGTAGCGCTCATGCCAGCCTGATTCAGATAACCACGGGCCAGACCGGCGCCAGCGATATACAACTCACCGATGCAGCCTTGCGGCACCAGGTTGAGCGAACTGTCGAGCAAGTACCACGACAGGTCGACAATCGGCGCGCCGATCGGGCTGCTGTGATTGCTCTGCAGATCCGCCAGCGACAACGGCCGGTAAGTCACGTGCACGGTGGTTTCGGTGATGCCGTACATGTTGATCAGCGTCGGCGCGCGATCGCCAAAACGCTCGAACCACGGACGCAGATTCTGTACTTCCAAAGCCTCGCCGCCGAACACCACGTAACGCAGGGCATTGCTGCGACTCGACTCGCAGGCGACCTGCATCAACGGCTTGAACGCCGACGGCGTCTGGTTCAACACGGTGACATGTTCATCGCACAGCAGCGTGTAGAAATCCTCCGGCGAACGGCTGACATCGTGCGGCACGACCACCAGTTTGCCGCCGTACAGCAGCGCGCCGAAAATCTCCCACACGGAAAAGTCGAACGCGTAGGAATGGAACAGCGTCCAGCTGTCCTGCGGGCCGAAATCAAACCAGTGCTCGGTGGCGCTGAACAGGCGCATCACGTTGCCGTGCGGCAGCAGAGCACCCTTGGGTTTGCCGGTGGAACCTGAGGTGTAGATGACGTAGGCCAGATTGTCCGGCGTGGTCAGGCATGGCGGGTTGCTTGCGATGCCGTGTTCCGGCGCCTGATTCAGATCGAGGCAGATCAGCCCCGGCGGCAGCGGCAATTGCCCGAGCAAATGGCCCTGAGTCAGCAGCAACTGGATGCCGCTGTCGTCGATCATGTAACTCAAGCGGTCATCGGGGTAGCTCGGGTCCAGCGGCACATAGGCGCCGCCGGCCTTCAGCACCGCGAGAATGGCGACGATCATGTCCAGCGAACGCTCGACCGCAACGCCGACGCACACGTCCGGGCCGACGCCCTGCTCGATCAGCGTATGCGCCCACAGGTTGGCGCGGTGATTGAGTTCGGCGTAAGTCAGGCGTTGCCCGGCAAAGCTCACCGCCACCGCATCGGCATGCCGCTCGGCCTGGGCCTCGATGGCTTGCTGGATGCACTGGGTCAGCGGCTGTTCAATCAGCGGCGGATTCCATTGCGCCAACAGCTGTTGCTGCTGGCCTGCATCGAGCATTGGCAACTGGCCGATACGCTGGCTCGGCTCGGCGACGATCGCTTGCAACAGCGCGGTCCAGTGTTGCGCCAGGCGCTCGATGGTCGCTGCGTCGAACAGGTCAGTGGCGTACTTGAGCACGGCTTCGATGCCGTGGGCCTGTTCGGTGGTATTGAGGGTCAGGTCGAACTGCGCGGTCTGGCTCTGCCATTCCAGCGGTTCGATTTTCAGGCCGTTCAGGCGTGTGGCGATGCTCGCGCGGCGCTCGGCCTGGTGGTTGAACATGACCTGAAACAGCGGACTGTGGCTGAGGCTGCGGCCCGGCTCCAGCGCTTCGACCAGTTGCTCGAAGGGCAAGTCCTGATGCGCCTGCGCCTCCTGCGCCGTCTGTTTGACCTGACGCAGCAGTTCGACAAACGGCAGCTCTGCGTCGACATCCGCCTTGAGCACCTGGGTGTTGACGAAGAAACCGATCAGCCGCTCGATTTCCACCCGGCCACGGTTGGCTACCGGCACGCCGACTCGGATGTCGCTTTGCCCACTGTAGCGATGCAGCAAGGCCTGAAACGAAGCCAGCAGCAACACGAACAGGGTGACGTTTTCCTGCCGGGCAAACGCCTTGAGGGCATGGCTCAGCGCCGGATCAAGAATCAGGTTGTGGCTGGCGCCGGCGAAGCTCTGCTCGACC
Organism: Pseudomonas sp. UF-293; assembly: GCF_058245595.1. Classification (NCBI taxonomy): domain Bacteria; kingdom Pseudomonadati; phylum Pseudomonadota; class Gammaproteobacteria; order Pseudomonadales; family Pseudomonadaceae; genus Pseudomonas; species Pseudomonas sp. UF-293. Next base: position 12,693 of record NZ_JBSICA010000041.1, read on the forward strand.
GCGCGCGGGCGATCCAGCGGCAGTTCCAGTACCGGTTGTTCGCCGCCGAGCTTTGCCTGCCAGTAGGCCAGTTGTCGCTCCTGCTCACCGGCCTCCATCCAGTGGCGCTGCCACAAGGCGTAATCGGCGTATTGAATCGGCAGCGCCGGCAGACCGGCGTCGTGACCGAGGTTGAAACCGGCGTAAAGCTGCACCAGTTCCTCGATCATCACTTGCAGCGACCAGCCATCGGAAACGATGTGGTGCAGGGTCAGCACCAGCACATGGTCATCAGGGTTGACCTGCAGCAGCGCGGCACGCAGCAACGGGCCGTGCTGCAGGTCGAAAGTCTTTTGGCTCTGAGTCTGGACGAAAGCCTGGATCGAGTGCTCCGGGTCATGCGCCAGATCAGCGCTCAGGTAATGAATCTCCAACGCAAAGGGTCCTGCGGGCAGGACCACTTGCAAGGGTTGTGCGCTGTCTTGAGTGAATACGGTGCGCAGGGTTTCGTGGCGCTCGATCAGCGCCGCAATGCTGCGTTCCAGTGCCGGCACATCCAGCGGCCCCTGCAAGCGCAGGGCCGTCGGAATGTTGTAGGCCGCGCTGTGCGGTGCCCACTGCCAGAGGAACCACTGGCGCTGCTGAGCGTAGGACAGCAGCAACGGCTCTTCAGCCGTGCGCTTGAAAACCGGGGCAATGTCAAAGAGGTTGACGCCTTTCTGCTTGAGCAGAACCGCCAGAGCCTTTCTTTGCTTAGCCGAAAGTTGTCCTACCGACTCGATTAACTCTTGCACGCGTTTTTCCCTCTCAAGAAATCAGTTTTTCCAGATCATCGAGGGATAGACGTTTGAGGGCCTCCAGTGATTTAGCCAATTCATCCTGAACGGGCGACATTTCGACGCGCAGGGCTTCGATCCGCGCGCAGAAATCCTTGAGGGTGTCGGTTTCGAACAACGCCTTGAGCGGCACCTTGTCGCCGAGGCGCTCCTGCACCCGAGTCACCACCAGCGTCGCCAGTAACGAATGGCCGCCGAGCTGGAAGAAGTTGTCCGCCAGCCCCACCCGCTCGACTTCCAGCACTTGCTGCCAGATCGTCGCGACCTCCCATTGCAGATCGCTTTGTGGCGCCTGGTATTGCTCCTGCGTCGGGCCCTCGCCCAACGCCATCAGCGCCTTGCGATCAAGCTTGCCGTTGGGCGTCAGCGGGATCGCATCGATCAGGTGCAGATGCCCCGGCAGCATGTGCGCCGGCAAGCGACTGGCCAAGGCACTGCGCACCCGCTCGGCCAGCGTCGACCGCTCGCTGTCCGGCGCAGCGACGAGGTAGGCATGCAGGTGTTTGCCTGCGGCGCCGTCCTGCGCCAGTACCACCGCCTCGCGAATATCGTCGAGTTCCAGCAGGCGCGCTTCGATCTCGCTGAGCTCGATGCGGAAACCGCGAATCTTCACCTGATGGTCGGCGCGACCGATGTACTCGATGTTGCCATCGTCGCCCTGGCGCACCAGATCGCCGGTGCGGTACAGGCGCTCGCCGTTGCTCGCGTAAGGATTCGGCACAAAGCGTTCGGCGGTCAGCGCGGCGCGACGCAGATAGCCACGCGTCACCCCGGCGCCAGCGAGGTACAGCTCGGCCGCCACGCCCTCGGGCAGCGCCTGCAACTGACTGTCGAGCAGGTAGGCCACGGTGTTATCCAGCGGCCGGCCAATGTTCGCCCGGCCCTTTGGCGTGCGCAGGGTGAAAGTTGAATAAGTGGTGTCCTCCGACGGCCCGTAGAGGTCGTAGACCTGCCGCACCTGAGTGCTGGCGTAGAGGCTGTCGACCAGACTCTGCTTGAGCGGTTCGCCGGCCAGATTGATGGTACCGACCGACGATGGAATCTGCTCGGCCCTTTGCAACGCGGCAATCGCCGACGGCACGGTATTGATCAGCGTGACCTGCTCGCGCGCTGGCAAATCGGCCAGCGCCAGGGCGTTGTCGGCCAATACCAGACAGCCACCGCAGGCCAGCGTGACGAAGATTTCCCACACCGACAGATCGAAGCAGATCGACGTCGAAGCGAGCACGCCGCGCAATTGTTCTTCGCGATAGACCCCCGCCGACCATTGAATCAGCGCCGACAGATTGCCGTGGCTGATCGCTACGCCTTTCGGTTTGCCGGTGGAGCCGGAGGTGTAGATCACGTACGCCAGATTGTCTGCCGCGAGATTAACCAGTGGCGCAGTGGCCGGGTATTCGCTGGCGACATTCTCGTCCACCAACAGCACCTGCGCACTCAAGGTTTCGGGCAGCATCGCCAACGCCGCTGGCTCAGTGAGCAGCACCGCCGCGCGGCTGTCGTCGAGCATGTGCAGCAAGCGTTCCTGCGGGTAATCCGGGTCCAGTGGCACATAAGCGCCACCGGCCTTGAGGATCGCCAGCAAGCCGACCAGCATCTGCGGCGTGCGGCGCATGCACACGCCGACGCGCACTTCCGGCCCGACGCCCATGCCTTGCAGCTTGTGCGCCAGACGATTGGCCCGGGTATCGAGGCCTTGGTAATCGATGGATTGCTCAGCGAACAGCACCGCATTCGCCTGCGGCTGACGTTGCACTTGCGCGGCGATGTGCGCCAGCACCGTGCGTTGATCCGGCGTGGCAACCGGCGCCTTGCCCCACTCGATCACTTGTTGCCGTTGTGGCTCGGCGAGCAGTTGCAGCGCGCCCAGCGGCTGTGTGGCGTCGGCGAGGAACTGCTCGAGCAGGCCTTGCAACTGCGCACTCAACGCGCGGATCGCTTGAACGTCGAAGCTGGCCTGATCGAAACTTACGCCCAGACTCAGCACGCGGCCGGTAACCGCCACCAGCGTCAGCGGATAGTTGGTCTGCTCCTGACGGCGGATTGCCGAGAACTTCAGACCCGTCTGCGGGCCCTGCGCCAAGGCCTCCGCCATCGGGTAGTTTTCGAACACCAGAATGCTGTCGAACAACGCCCCGGAACCCGTACCGGCCCAGCGCTGAATGTCATACAGCGGCGTGTGTTCGTGCTCGCGCAAGGCCAGGTTGAGAGCCTGCACCTGTTGCAGCCATTGATTCACAGCGATCTCGGCCGACGGCGCTGCCACCACTGGCAACGTGTTGATGAACAGGCCGATCTGCTGCTCGACGCCCGGCAAATCGGTTGGCCGTCCGGCGACCGTCGCGCCGAACGCCACGTGGTCCTGGCCGGTGTAGCGCTGCAACAGCAGCAGCCACGCCGCTTGCACCAGTGTATTGAGGGTGACTTTCTGCTCGCGGGCGAAGCGGTTCAGTTCGGCGGTCAGCTGTTCGCTGAACACATGCTCGTGATCGGCATAGCCGCTGGCCGCGTGCCTGACCGGTATGGCGCTGGCCAGTCGCGTCGGCTGTTCAAGGTCCGCCAGCGCCGCGCTCCAGAACTGTCGACTGGCCTGTTGATCACGTCCCCCGAGCCATTCGATGTAATCGCGATAACGCCCCTGCCCTGCGCTCGGTGTGATGCCGGCGTAACGCTGCAGCACTTCGCCGAACAACTGCGAAGTACTCCAGCCGTCCATCAGGATGTGATGGCAGGTGTAGATCAGGTGATGGGTGTGTTCAGCGCTGCGCACCAGCGTCACGCGCAACAGCGGCGCGTCGAGCAGATCGAAGCCACGTTGCAAATCTTCAGCGGCGAGATGATCAAGCGCGCAATCAAGATCATCGCGCCCGCGCCAGTCCTGCACTTGCCAAGGCATCTGCACACGGCTGCGCACCACTTGCACCGGCGCGGCGGCATCCTGCGGCCAGACGAACGCGGTACGCAAAATGTCGTGAGCATCAACAGTTTGCTGCCAGGCCTGGCGGAAGCGCTCGGCATCGAGCTGCTCGACATCGACGCGCAGCTGATTGGTGTACGCCGGGCTGTCCGGCTCGTTGCGGCTGTGGAACAGAATGCCTTGCTGCATCGGCGACAGCGGGTACAGATCGACGATGTCACGCGGCGCCATCGGCAGCGCCGACAACTGCGCTTGCGTGAGATGGGCGAGGTTGAAATCCGACGGTGTCACGCCACCGTGGCCGCTCTCGCAGCAATGTTCGATCAGGCGTTGCAGTTCGCGGCGATACGCCTCGGCCAACGCCTCGATGGTCTCGGCGCGGTACATGCCGCTGCCGAAGGTCCACGTCAGCTCCAGCTCACCGCCGAGCACCTGACCGTCAACACTCAGCCAATTGCCCAGCGGCGCCTGCCCATCCTGATTGGCGCCGGTGCTGTCGGCGCTCGGCAGGAACAACGCGCCTTGCTCAGCGCTGAACGCGCCGTCGAACTGGCCGAGGTAATTGAAGGTCACCCGTGGTTGCGCGAGCGTCTGCAACTCGGCAGAGCGCGTGAGGTAACGCAGCACGCCGTAACCGATGCCTTTGCCCGGTACGGCACGCAGTTGCTCCTTGATCGCACAAAGCGATGCAGCGGGACTCGTCTGCGGGGTCAGGCGCACCGGGAACAGGCTGCTGAACCAGCCGACCGTGCGGCTCAGGTCGACGTCATCGAACAGGTCTTCACGACCGTGACCTTCGAGCTGGATCAACACCGACGGCTGCTCGCTCCAGTCACACAGCACCCGCGCCAAAGCCGTCAGCAACAGGTCGTTGATTTGCGTGCGGTAAGCCGCCGGGGCGACTTTCAGCAGCTTGTCGGTCAGTGCCGGGCTCAGGCGCGTACTGGCGCGGGCGGCCTGGGCGCGGGTCTGGCTGTCCACGGCGAAGTCCCGTGGCAGTGCCGCGTCATCCGCCGCAAGAGTCTGCTGCCAGTAAGCGCTTTCGGTCGCCAACGTTTCACTCTGAGCATAACGGTGCAATTGCCCGGCCCAGTCGTGCAGCAAACTGCTCTGGCCTGGCAACACCGACGCCGTCCCCGCCGCCAATGCCTGGTAAGCCAGCTGCAAGTCTTCGAGCAGAATGCGCCACGACACGCCGTCGACCACCAGATGATGAATCACCAGCAACAAGCGCTGCTCGGCATTCGGCAGAGTGACCAGCACCGCACGCAGCAAATGCCCGCGTTGCAGATCGAGGCTGCGCTGCGCCGCGTCGGCCACGGCCGGCAAGGCATCGAGACTTTCCAGTTCGCGTGCCCAGAGCAGTTCGGCATCGCGCTGGGTCTGCGGCAACGCCTGCCAGCTATCGCCCGACTGCACGAAGCTCAGGGCCAAGGCCTCGTGCTGTTCCACCAACGCTGCCAGCGCCGTACGCAGATGCGCGGCGTCCAGCGCCAGGGTCGGTTGCAGCATCACTGACTGATTCCAGTGCTGGCGCTGGGCAATCGGCGTCTCGAAGAAACGCACCTGGATTGGCAGCAACGGCAACGGCCCGCGTGCCACTGATGCCGCGATGGCAGCCGGTTTCGCTTCGATCAGTTTGGCCACAGCAGCCAGTTGGCCTATGGTCTGTTTTTCGAACAACTGCTTGGGGCTCAGCTTGATCCCCTGGCGCTTGGCGCGGGCGATGATCTGCAAACTGAGAATCGAGTCGCCGCCCAGTTCAAAGAAGTTATCGCTGCTGCCGACCCTTTCGAGCTTGAGCACCTCGGCCCAGATCGCGGCCAGTTTTTCCTCGATCTCACCGACCGGCGCGACGAACTGCTGGCTGACCACCCCGGGCACTGGCAACGCACGCTTGTCGAGCTTGCCGTTGGCGGTCAACGGTAGCTTTTCCAGCAACACTAACTGCGCCGGCACCATGTAATCCGGCAGCCGCACCTGCAATTGCTCGCGCAGATCCTGCGCCTGCTCCTTCGCGCCCACTGCCGGCACGCACCACGCCAGCAGTTGCAGGCGCGCCGGATCGTCATCCAGTGGCAGCGCGAGCACGGCGGCTTCGCTGACGCCATCAAGGCTGAGCAACACCCGCGCGACTTCCGCAGGCTCGACGCGATAGCCGCGCACTTTGACCTGATCGTCGGCACGACCGATGAATTCCAGCGCCTGCTCGCGATTGCGCCGGACCCGGTCGCCGCTGCGGTAGACCCGCGCGCCCGCTGCGCCGAACGGGTCGGGCAGGAAGCGTTCAGCGGTCAGCGCCGGCTGATTCAGGTAGCCGAGGGCAACGCTGTCGCCGCCAATGTACAACTCACCGGCAACCTGATCGGCCACCGGGTTGAGCACATCGTCGAGCACATAGACATGCGCACCGGCCAACGCCGTGCCGACCGGAACGCTGCGCGATTGCGCAGCAAGTGCCTCAACCTCATGGGTCAGCACGCCCACGGTGGTTTCGCTTGGTCCGTAGTGGTTGATCAGGCGGCAGCCCGGTTTCAGTTGCTGCACACGCTCGACCAGCGCTGGCGAACAGGCTTCGCCGCCGACGATCAGTGCGTGTTCCGGCAACACGTCGGCAGGCTTGGCCGCCTGCAACAGCGCGGCGAGATGCCCAGGAACGATTTTCAGCACGCCCACGCGATGGCGGGCCATGTATTCGGCAAAGCGGTCCGGGTCGAAACCGAGTTCTTCCGGCAGCACATGCAGCAGTCGACCCGAGCACAACGCACCGAACAGCACGGTGAAGCCCAGGTCGGCGGCGATGGTCGAGACCAGCGCCATGCTCGCCTCGGGTGCCGGCGCCGGCGCCAGACGCTCGAGGACGCCGCGCACATAACTGCCCAGTGCGCCGTGGCTGACCAATACACCCTTGGGCTGCCCGGTGGAACCGGAGGTGTGAATCACGTAGGCCGGCGACTGCGCATACAGCGTCAGCTCAGGCGCTGACGCCGGCAGCGACTGCCATTGCCCCGGTGTGAACGTCAGACCCTGACAGCCCTCACCCGCCAATTCGCTGAGCCGTGCATCGCCTTCAGCACCGATCAGCGCACGGGCCTGCGCAGCGCCGAGCATCTGCTTCAGGCGCGCGCTTGGCGCCTTGACGTCGAGCGGCATGTACACCGCGCCAGCCTTGAGAATCGCCAGCAGGCAAGTCAGCCAGTCCAGCGAACGCTCGAGCAGCACCGCCACCGGATCGCCGACATTGACGCCCTGCGCACGCAAATAATGGGCGAGACGATTGGCTTGTTCATCCAGCGCCTGGAAAGTCACCGTTTGCTTGAGATCACCAGCGGCCAGCGCCTGCGGCTGCCGGGCCACTTCACGCGCCCAGTGCTGCAACACCGTCAATGCCGGTTCGTGTTGAATTGAAAGCGCAGCGGGCCGTGGTGTGGCAACCGTGTGCAGTGGCGCCTGCGGCGAGTTGAGCAACTGTGTAAACAGATCCAGCAACATCGGTACAAAACCGGCGACCGTTTCCGCCCGATAGAGATCGCTGGCGTAGGTCATCTGGCCATGGATCAGCGCGCCGTCGTCGGTGATATCCAGCGCCAGATCGAAATGCGTGCCGTCCTTGGCCAGCGGGTATTCGCTGACGGTCAGGCCGGGCAAAGCCATCGAGCGCTGTTTCTGCATGCCGACGTTCTGGTTGAACTTGGCCTGGAACAACGGGTTGTGGCCCAGGGTGCGTTCGGCGACCAATTCGTCGACCAGTTGCTCGAACGGCAATTCCTGATGTGCCTGTGCGCCGAATGCCGCTTCACGCACCTGCGCGAGCAAATCGGCGAAACTGCCGCGCTCATCGACCTGGCAACGCAGCACTTGGGTGTTGACGAAGAAACCGATCAGCCCTTCGACTTCGGCACGGCCACGGTTGGCATTCGGCACGCCGACACGAATGTCGCGCTCGCCGGCCAGACGCGAAAGGAACAGCGAGAACCCGGCCAGCACCAGCATGAACAGGCTGATACCTTGGCTGCGGGCGAAGGCATTGAGCTGTTGTGACAGGTCGGTGCCGAAATCGAAGCTCAGGGTCTGCCCGGCGAAGCTCTGGCTCATTGGTCGGGCAAAGTCCGGCGCCACTTCCAGCAGCGGATGCTCGTCGCCCAGTTGCTGACGCCAGTAGTCGAGCTGGCGCTCGCCCTCCCCGGCCTCCAGCCAGCGCCGCTGCCAGATCGCATAGTCGGCGTACTGCAACGGCAGCGCCGGCAATTGCGGTTCGCGCTGCAGGCTGAAGGCCTGATAGCACTGCACGAATTCCTTGACCATGACGTCCATCGACCAGCCATCGGAGACGATGTGATGCATGCTCACCACCAGCACGAACTCATCGTCGGCCAAAGCAAACAGGCTGGCGCGCAATAACGGGCCGTGGCGCAGATCAAACGGTTGCGCGGTGACGTCTTGTACGTGTTGCGCGAGCAGTTCTTCGCGCTCTTGCGCGGCGGTGCCGGTCAGATCGAAGCGTTCCAGCGCAATACTTTGTTCCCCGAGAATCAGCTGATGCGCTTGATCGCCGTCGGTGTGAAACACCGTGCGCAATACTTCATGGCGCGCCAGCAGATGATCGAACGAGCGGCTCAGGGCCGACTCATCCAGCCGGCCTTTCAGACGCAAGCCAGCGGCCATGTTGTACGCGGCGCTTTGCGGTTCCAGTTGCCAGAGAAACAGCAGGCGCTGCTGGGCGAATGAAAGGGGAATCTGCGCGCAGTCGTGGCGGCTGACCGGCAGCGGCAACAGGCTGAAATCCTTGCCCTCCTCGCGCAATTTGGCGAGAAACAGCCGACGCTGTTCCAGCGACAAGCCGACGAACCTTTTTGCAATACGTTCCGCCATCGTGCCGCTCATACTTCTTCTCCTTGCAAAGCATTCATGAACTGATCCAGGTCGGACCAGTCGTCGTCGCCGCTCGCCTCGGCCAGTTGCCCGAGCACTTCGGCGAGATCCGCCAGCAGCGGTTTTTCGAACAGGCTGCGCAGCGGCAGCACCACCCCCATCTGCTCCTTGACCCGCGCAATCACCTGCGCGGCCAGCAACGAGTGGCCGCCCAGTTCAAAAAAGTGATCGTCCAGGCCCACACGCGGCACGTGCAGCACCTCGGCCCAGACCTGTGCCAGACACTGTTCGGCCGGCGATCGCGGGGCGCGGTAATCGCCCTGCAACTGCGCCGGATCCGGTGTCGGCAAGGCCTTGCGGTCGAGCTTGCCACTCGGTGTCAGCGGCAGGTTCGCCAGCAACAGCAGATGCCCCGGCACCATGTAATCCGGCAGGCTGGCTTGCAGCGCAGCGCGGGTCTGCTGACGGAACGCCGTTTGCGTCGCCGCGCTGGCAAGCACCGCAGGCTCCGTCACCACGTAGGCGACCAGTTGCGCACCGCCGGCGAACGGCACCGCCAGCACCACCGCTTCGCGAACGCCCGGACATAGCTGCAGGCGCGATTCGATCTCGCCCAGTTCAATACGGAAGCCGCGAATTTTCACTTGATGATCGACCCGGCCGACGTACTCCAGCGCGCCATCGCTGCGCAGTCGCGCACGGTCGCCGGTGCGGTAAAGGCGCTGGCCGTCGGCGCACGGGTCGGCAATGAACCGCTCGGCGCTGAGGCTCGGCTGGCGCTGATAACCGCGCGCCAGCCCCGGCCCACCGATGTACAACTCGCCCACCGCACCTTGCGGCAGCAGGTTCAGATCATCGTCGAGCACGTACAGACGCCGCGCCGTCAGGCCCTTGCCGATCGGCATGCCGCGCCACGACACGTCCTGCGCGGTCAGCGCGCTGCAGTCATGAATCGTCGAGACCACCGTGGCCTCGGTCGGGCCGTAGGTATTGAGCAGGCGCACATGGCCGAGCCCGGCCTGCTGCCACAAGCGCAAGCCGTCCACGGCCATGGCTTCGCCGCCGACGTGAATCTGCCGCAGCGCGCCGAAACTGGCCGGCGGTTTCGCCGCGTATTCCTGCACCAGCCAATACCAGTACGCCGCCGGCAGGTCGGCCAGGGTGATGCCCTGATCGATGATGACCTGATGCAGCGTCGCGCTGTCCCACAACGGCGCGTCGCGCATGATCACGCTGGCGCCATGGCACAGCGGCGGGAAGAACTGCTCGACGAAACCGTCGAAGCTGCTGGTGGCGAATTGCAGAACCCGGTCGCCTTCGCGCAGATCGCTGTAGTCGATGGCGCGGGCGATGAACTCGCTCAGCGCGCCATGACTGACCGCCACGCCTTTCGGCCGCCCGGTGGAGCCAGAGGTGTAGATCACGTAAGCGAGGTTGTCGGCTTCGACCGTGATCGACGGGTTGTCGCTTTGCTCGCTGGCGGGCAATTGCTCCAGACACAGGCACTCGATGCCGTCGAGCGGCGGCAGGCTGGCGAGGCTTTGCTGATCACTGAGCAACAGTTTCAAACCACTGTCAGCGAGCACGTGGCGCAAGCGTTCGGCCGGGGTCTGCGGATCCAGCGGCACATAAGCACCACCGGCCTTGAGCACGGCCAACAGCGCCACCGCCAGTTCCAGGGTGCGCCCCAGCGCGACGCCGACCAATACGTCCGGGCCGACACCCTGTGCGCGCAACTGATGGGCCAGACGATTGCTGCGGGTGTTGAGTTCGTCGTAGCTGACTGCCGGCGCAGGCGCTGTGGCCAACCGCACCGCCGGGGCTTGCGCAGTGCGCGCGACTTGCGCTTCGAACAGGCTTTGCGCGCTGGTGAAACGAGGCGCTGGCGCGGTGGTCTGGATCAACCCTTGGCGTTCGTCTTCGGCGAGCATCGCCACTTCGCCGATCAACTGCTGCGGATCACGGCACACCGACTGGAGAATGTTGCGCCAATGCCCGGCCAGCGCGGCAATGGTTGAGGCATCAAAAATATCCGTGGCGTAAGTGAAGGCAGCAAACAGTTGCTCGCCCTCCTCGCGGGTGTCGAGCATCAGGTCACTGGTGGCTGCGTGTTGCCGAGCGCTGCCGGCCAGTTGTTCTTCGCTCAGATAACCCACGCGCAAGCCGCAGGCCAGTTGCGCCTGGTGCAGATCGGTGACCAGCGGCTGGTGGTTGAACATCACTTGGAACAGCGGATTGTGGCTCTGGCTGCGCGCCGGTTGCAGGGCTTCGATCAGGGCGTCAAAGGGCAGATCCTGATGGGCCTGGGCGCCGAGTGCAGCCTGGCGCAGGTTCTGCAGCAACTCGGTGAAGGGCGTTTGTGCGGTGACCACGCTGCGCAGAATCTGGGTGTTGACGAAGAAACCGATCAACCCTTCGGTTTCACTGCGGGTGCGGTTGGCGATCAGCCCGCCGACACGAATATCGGTCTGACCGCTGTAGCGATGCAACAGGGTCTTGAACGCCGCCAACAGCACCACGAACAAGGTAACGCCCTGGCGCTGGGCAAGGTTTTTCAGCTCTTCGCGCAAGGCAGCGTCGATCACCGTTTCCAGGCGTGCGCCCTGATGGCTGGCTTGCGCCGGATAAGCGCGATCGGTGGGCAATTCCAGCACGGGATGCTCGTCGCCCAGTTGCGTGCGCCAGTAGTCCAGTTGCCGCTCGCGCTCGCCGGCCTCCAGCCAACTGCGCTGCCACAGCGCGTAGTCGCGGTAATGCACGGTCAGCGGCGCCAGGGTCGGTTCACGCCCGGCGACCAACGCGTCGTAAGTGCGCATGAATTCGTCAATCAGGATGTTCATCGACCAGCCGTCGGCGATGATGTGATGCAAGGTCAGCAGCAGCACGTGTTCCCGGGCGGCCAGACGCAACAGACGCAGACTCAGCAGCGGGCCGTTCTGCAGATCGAAGGCCTGGGTCGCTTCGGCCATCATGTGCTGCTGCGCCTGCGGCCAGCGCGGGGCTTCGGGCAACTCGCTCAGGTCAGTCAGAGGTAGTTTCAGAGGTTGAGGCTCGGCCACGCGCTGGAAGGCACGCTCGCCGTCCTGGCCGAAGGTGGTGCGCAAACATTCGTGGCGCGCAGCCAGACGGCTGAAGGCCTGTTCCAGCGCCTCAACGTTTAGATCGCCCTCCAGACGCACGGCCATCGGCAGGTTGTAGGCTGCGCTGGTCGGCTCCAGCTGCCAGAGAAACCACATGCGCTGCTGCGCGTAAGACAGGCCGTCACGCTCGGCGATGCCGTCGCAGGCGGTCATGGGCAGCTGCGCAAAATCGATGCCTTCGCGGGCCATGCCGGCGAGGAACAGACGGCGTTTGTCCTGGGGCAATTCGATAAAGCGGCGGGCTAGTTTCTGTGCGTCTGCGGCATTCATGCGTGGAGTCCTTGCTGATCGGCGGCGTGACCTGGAGACCCGGTCGTATCAACAAGAACGAATGGCCCGCGCGATGATTTAGCGCGCCAGCGGCAATCGCGGCCCGACGGTACAAAGGCCAGGCAGACAAATGCCGAAGCCAGTACAAGCCCAGCTTCGGCATTTAAGTTGAAGAGTTGCGAAGCGCTCAGCCCGCGTCCTGCGAATGCCCCTCGGCCATCGCCACGATGACTTTGCGCGGCCCTTCGAACGGTGAGCGCGCGTGAGCCGAGAGCATGTTGTCGAGCATCAGCACATCGCCCTCCTGCCAGGGGAAACTGATCGCACAGTCGTCGAGCACCGCACGAATCTGCGCCAGCACCTCGTCCTCGATCGGCGAGCCGTCGCCGTAGTAGACGTTACGCGGCAGGTCTTCTTCGTCGACGATGTCGAGCAGGCTTTCGCGCACGTCCGCTGGCAGGTTGGAGATGTGAAACAGGTGCGCCTGATTGAACCAGACGTGATCGCCCGTTACCGGGTGCACCGCTACCGCCTGACAGGTCTGGCGCGTGCGTAGCTCACCGTCGTCCTTCCACTCGCAGATAATGCCGTGGGCTTTGCAGTAGGCCTCGACGACTTCGCGGTCTTCGGTGTTGAACACGTCTTCCCAAGCCACATCGAGGCCATTGCCGAAGTTGCGCACGTACATCAGGCCTTTACTGACGAAACGCTCACGGATCGCCACCGGGATGCGTCGGTACACTTCGCGGCTGTCGGCAATCGGCGTCTCACCGCCGGACTTGGCGGCGATCATGCTGTAGAACCAGATCTTCATCGGCCAGTCGCGCGAATACGCTTGTTCGTTGTGCAACGGAATGCTTTGGTGCGCCGGGTATTCGGTGGAGGTGTACACGCCCTGGGTGACGTTGGTACGCGGCGTCGAGCCGAACTCGTAGTTCAGCAAGGGATGGCCGAAGCTCGCGGCAAACTGGCGAAACTGCTCGGCGCCGTCGAGGCGGAAGCCGCGAAACAGCACGCCACCGTCGCGCAGCAGATGCTCGTCGACCAAGGCCTTCAATTCATCGAATACCGCCAACAGATCGGTGTCGGCATCGCCCGCCTCGACCAGCAGCGGCAAGCGCCCGCGCTGCGGCAGCAGCGGCCGCACGGAAAATCCCAGAGCAACAGCCATGACTGGCCTCCTGAATATGCGTGATAAATAAGTCGCGTCTCAGAACGCCGGTTGCGCGGCCTGCGCATGACGCCGGTGATGCACTTCCAGATGCGTCTTGATCGTGCGAATGACCCGCGCCTCGTGCTCATGAATGAAGAAATGCCCGCCGGTCATCATGTCCACCGAGAAACTGCCCAAGGTCTCTTTGCTCCAGCCGATCAGTTGTTCGGTGGTAGCGCGGTCTTCCTTGCCACCGAGCACGTGCACCGGGCAATTGAGCAAGGGCCGCTCGGCAGGCGTGAAGCGCCCGCACATCATGAAATCGGCGCGCAGCACCGGCAGCGTCAGGCTCATCAACTCTTTATTGGCGAGGACTTCTTCGCTGGTGCCCTGAAAGGTGCGCAGCTGTTCGATGAGTTCTTCATCGCTGCGCGGTTCGGCAAAGCCGCGGTCGTAGTCGCTGCGCATGGTCGGCGCGGCGGTGCCGGAGGCGAACAGCGCCAGTGGCTCCGGCACACCCAACTCGCGAAAGGCATGGGCCATTTCGCAGGCGAGCAATGCACCGAGGCTATGCCCGAACAACGCGTACGGGCCTTGCAACCCCGCTTTGTGCTCGCGCGCCAGTTGCCGCGCCAGTGCGCGCATGTCGGTTTGCAGGGGCTCATCGAACCGCGCGCCACGCCCCGGCAGTTCCACCGGTTGCAATTGCAGCCACGTCGGCAGTTGGCGCCGCCAGCGGCTGTAAACCATGGCGCTGGCGCCCGAATAGGGCAGGCACAGCAATGTCAGCTTGGTCACCGCGCTTTCCTTGAAAAATGTGTCTGCAAGAAAGACGGATCACTCGCCGGACAAATTAGTCGCCCTGCCGTTAAATTCTCCCGCCAGCCGCTCGTTGCCTGTTCAGGAAAAAAACAACAATCGCGAGGGAATCACCGTGGACCTGCAGAGCATTCTGGGCAAGTTGTTCGCCAACGCCGGCGCGGTCGGCATCGAGGGGGTTTTCCAGTTCATCTTCAGTGGGCAACAGGCCTACTGGTATGACATCAAGACCAGCCAGCGCACGGAAGTCGGGCGCCACCCGCGTCCGGACGTGACCATCGAAGTCGCGGAAAAAGACTTTCTCGGGATCATGGCCGGCGTGGTCAACGTCGAGGAGCTGTTCGCCAGCGGTCGCCTGAAGATCGGCGGCAACATGGGCCTGGCGACAATGTTGCCGCAAATCATCGACCACGCCCGCCAGGGTGGCGGCACGGTGGAAAAGGTCGACATGAACAAACGCTACCCGACGCCATCGCGCTTCAGTGAAAAGCTCACTGCCGCGCTGCCGCGCCAGACCAGCGTCGAACGCCGGGCGCGCGCCGAGTTGAGCCGACACGAATTCGAAACCCGTTATCTGCCCAACGGCATTCCGTTGGTGATCAGCAATGCGCTGCACGACTGGCCGTTGTTCAGGCTGAGCCGCGAAGAGTCGCTGGTGCATTTCGCCGAACTGCAGGGCATCACCCGCCATGGCGATTATGTGAAGAAGACCTTTTCCACCGAGCGTGATTTCCGCTCGACCTCGATGGCCGAGTTCATCGCCTCGCTGGACAGCCCGGCAGTCAAAGGCGCGGACGGCGAGCCGCCGGCGTACATGGGCAACAACATTCTGCCCGCGCAATTGTTGCAACAGATCCAGTACCCGCCCTACTTCGACACGTCGCTGTTCATCCCGCCACGTATCTGGATCGGCCCCAAGGGCACGCTGACGCCGTTGCACCGCGATGACACCGACAACCTCTTCGCCCAGGTCTGGGGCCAGAAGAAATTCACCCTTGCCGCGCCGCATCACCGCGAGGCGCTGGGCACTTGGTCGACCGCGCCCAAGGGTGGTCTGGATGGCTGCGATTTCAACCCGGACGCGCCGGACTATGAACGTTTCCCGGAAGCGCGGGAGGTGACGTTTTTGCGCGTGACGCTGGAGGCTGGGGATCTGCTGTTTTTGCCAGAGGGCTGGTTCCATCAGGTGGAGTCGGTGTCGACGTCGCTATCCGTCAACTTCTGGATCAACTCAGGACGAGGCTGGTAACCCCTTTTCCTGTAGGAGCGTAGGAGCGTAGGAGCTGACGAGTGCAACGAGGCTGCGATCTTTTGATCTTGATCTTGATCTTGATCTTGATCTTCAAAATCCAAAGTCAAAGTCAAAGTCAAAAGATCGCAGCCTCGTTGCACTCGTCAGCTCCTACAGCTCCTACAGCTCCTACAACAGGATTGTTATTTCAAGTGACGGAAACTTTGAAACGCTGAAACCAGCACCACCGCCCCCGCTGCGATCGCCAGCCAGAAGCCGCTGCGCGCGCCGAACGCGTCTACCAGCGCGCCGGAGCCGGCGGCGCCGATTGCCACTCCGATGCTCAGTCCGGTCACCAGCCAGGTCAGGCCCTCGGTCAGTTTGGCCGGTGGCACGATGCGTTCGATCAACGCCATCGCCACAATCAACGTCGGCGAAAAAAACAGCCCGGCGATAAATACCGCGATCGACAAGCCGAGGATGTTGCTCGCCAAAAGCAGCGGCAGCGTGGTCACCGCCGTCGCCACGCCACCGTAGAGAAACAGTCGCGGCAGTGGCAGTTTCGAGCGCATCGCACCGAAGGCGATGCCGGCCAGGCACGAGCCTATGGCATACACCGACAAGACAATGCTCGCCGCTGCCGGCTGGCCCTGATGTTGAGCGAAGGCGACGCTGACCACATCGATGACCCCGACGATCACCCCCATCGCCAGCATCAACGCCAGCAGCCATTGCACGTCAGTCGAGCGAATGATCGAGCCCTGATGCTGCGACTCCTGCGCGTGCACCGCTGGCTCGGTGCTGCGCTGGGCGACAAACGCCGTCACGCCGATGGCCAGCGCCAACAACGCTGCCAGCGGCCCGGCCTCGGGAAACATCGCGACCGACAAACCCACCGACAGCGGCGGCCCGACGATGAAACACACTTCGTCGAGCACCGATTCCAGCGCATACGCCGTCTGCAATTGCGCCTGGCCCCGGTAGATTTCGGTCCAGCGCGCCCGCACCATCGCCGACATGCTCGGCATGCAACCGGCCAGCGCGGCGAACACGAACAATGTCCAGTTCGGCGCCTGCAAACGCGTGCACAGCAGCAACATCAACAACCCGCCGCCACCGGTCAGCGCTGCGATTGGCAGCACCCGCCCCTGCCCATAACGGTCCACCAACCGCGATACCTGCGGCGCGCAAAAAGCCGTGGCCAAGGCAAACGTCGCCGCCACCGCCCCCGCCAGCGCATAACCGCCGTTCAACTGCGCAAGCATGGTGATCAGACCGATACCGGTCATGGAAATCGGCATGCGCGCCAGCATCCCGGCCAGCACAAACGCACGGGCGCCGGGGGCGGTGAACAATTCGCGGTAGGGGTTTGCCATCGATTGCAGCCTCATCAGGGGCGGCCAAGTTGCCATAGCCTTGAATGCCGGGGAAGCGCGCAATTGTTAGCGGTCTGTGAAGACCCCTTCGCTCGCACATTCGAAATGCAGTCCCCTGTGGGAGCGAGCCTGCTCGCGAAGGGGCCCGCGCAATCACCGCATCCAGCAAATGAACTCTCAGCGTCTGCCATCAGTCAGCTACTTAAGTCTCTTGAACCAAGGCGCGAATCGTCATGCAGATTTCCCTCGCTCATCAGGTGGCGCTGGTCACTGGCGCCAGCTCCGGCATCGGCCATGCCGCCGCCAAAGCACTGGCCGCCGCCGGCGCTGCGGTCGTGATCAACTACAACAGCAGCGCCAAACCCGCCGAAGAACTGGCTGCACAGATCAACGCCGAAGGCGGCAAGGCCCTCGCCATCGGCGCCGACGTCTCGAAAGAAGAAGAGGTCGAAAGACTGTTCGCCAAGACCGTCGAAGCCTTCGGCTCGCTGGACATTCTGGTGGCCAATTCCGGTCTGCAGAAAGACGCTGCCGCCGTGGACATGACCCTCGACGACTGGAACACGGTGATCGGCGTCAACCTCACCGGGCAGTTCCTCTGTGCGCGTGCGGCGTTGCGGATTTTCCAGCGTCAGGGCGTGCGCGAAGGGGTATCGCGCGCGGCGGGCAAGATCATTCACATGAGTTCGGTGCATCAGCGCATTCCGTGGGCGGGGCATGTCAATTACGCGGCGTCCAAGGGCGGCGTCGATCAGCTGATGCAGAGCCTCGCCCAGGAAGTCAGTCACCAACGCATCCGTATCAACAGCATCGCGCCCGGCGCGATCAGCACGGCCATCAACACAGAAGCCACCGCAGGCGCGGCCGGCGAAAAACTCCTCGAACTGATTCCCTACGGGCGCATTGGTGATGTCGAGGATGTTGCCAATGCCGTGATTTTTCTCGCTTGCGATCTGTCTGACTACATCGTCGGCACCACCCTGTTCATCGATGGCGGGATGAGCCTCTATCCGGAGTTTCGCGGCAATGGCTGAGCCTGAAATGGAACAACAAAGCGCCATCGGTGCTCACGGCATCATCGGCGACATGCGCAGCGCCGCACTGGTCAACGACAAGGGCAGCGTGGATTTTTTCTGCTGGCCGGAGTTCGATAGCCCGACGATTTTCTGCTCGCTGCTCGACACACCTGAAGCAGGGATTTTCCAGCTCGCGCCCGACTTGCCGGATGCGCGCCGGGAACAGATTTATCTGCCCGACACCAATGTCTTGCAGACCCGTTGGCTGAGCGAACACGCGGTGGTGGAAATCACCGATCTGTTACCCATCGGCGACGATGTCGACGCCCTGCCCCTGCTGATGCGCCGAGTGCGCGTGGTCAGTGGTACGGCGACGTTCAATCTGCGGTGCGCGGTACGCCACGACTACGGCCGCGCCGAAACCCGGGCAGAGATTGACGAAAAAGACGTGACGTTCCACGCCGCTGGCCAGCCGTCGATACGTCTGGCTTCAGATCAGGCACTGCAGATCGATGCGCAAGCGGCCGTCGCGCAATTCACCCTCAAGCACAATGAAACCGCCGCGTTCATGCTCGGTGGCAGCGACGACCCGCGCTTTGCCGAAGGCGCTGCCGAATTGTGCATGGAGCGCACTTTGAAATTCTGGCGCGGCTGGATCGGCCAATCCAACTATCGCGGACGCTGGCGGGAAATGGTCAATCGTTCGGCCCTCGCCCTGAAACTGCTGACCTCGCGGCGCCAAGGTGCAATCCTCGCCGCCGCCACCTTCGGCCTGCCGGAAACTCCCGGCGGCGAGCGCAATTGGGATTACCGCTACACGTGGATCCGCGATGCCTCGTTCACGGTTTACGCGTTCATGCGCCTGGGCTTTGTCGATGAAGCCAACCACTACATGCAGTGGCTGCGCGGAAGGGTCAGCGATTGCTGTGGCAAACCGATGAAACTCAACATCCTCTATGCCATCGATGGCCAGCAGGAACTGCCGGAAACCGAACTCACGCACCTGTCCGGCCACGGCGGCGCGCAACCGGTGCGCATCGGTAACGGCGCTTATGACCAAATCCAGCTCGACATCTTCGGCGAGCTGATGGACGCGGTGTATCTGGTCAACAAGTACGGCGACGCGATCTCCCACGAAGGCTGGCGGCATGTCGGCGAAGTGGTCGATCAGGTCTGCGAGAACTGGCAGAGCGAAGATGTCGGCATCTGGGAAATGCGCGGTGAGACCCATCATTTCCTGCACTCGCGGCTGATGTGCTGGGTGGCGCTGGACCGGGCGATCCGTCTCGCTTCCAAGCGTTCGCTGCCGGCACCGTTCGCCCGTTGGGATGAGACCCGGCAAGCGATCTACACCGACATTTGGGACAACTTTTGGGATGAAGAACGCGGGCATTTCGTCCAGTACAAGGGCGGTACCGCGCTGGACGGCTCGATGCTGCTGATGCCACTGGTGCGTTTCGTCAGCGCCAAGGACCCGCGCTGGCTGTCGACTCTGCAAGCGATCGAAAAAACCCTGGTGCGCGACGGCATGGTTTATCGCTATCGCAACGAGGACGCCAATATCGATGGCCTCAGCGGCACCGAAGGCGCCTTCGCCGCGTGTTCGTTCTGGTACGTCGAATGCCTGGCCCGCGCCGGGCAGGTGGAAAAGGCTCATCTGGAGTTCGAGCAATTGCTGCGTTATGCCAATCCATTGGGGCTGTACGCCGAAGAGTTCGACAGCCATGGCCGGCATCTGGGCAACACGCCGCAAGCGCTGACGCATCTGGCGTTGATCAGTGCCGCGAGTTTCCTTGATCGTAAATTGAGTGGCGAGAAGAGTTCCTGGCAGCCGTAGCGCTGTTTTTTCGTCAGCGCATGTCAGACCGATCCCTGACTGGACGGGATTTTTCCACAACGGGCCTGCCCGCCAGCCAACGGCAACAGGCCCATACCCAACGTGAAACCTGCACGGCGGTTATGTCTGGCGACAGTCTGTGTAAAAACCGCGCCTACAAAAGCCACACACGTTACGTTGAAACGCTTCCCGCAACGTACGCTTGCACGCCGAAATACCTTGTTGCCAGCCGTTACATCCACACCTACCATCCAGCGCAATGGTCGATACAAGAAGCCAATACCTCAGTCAGTTCCATTTCCCTCTGGAAGAGGGCCAGGGTGAGGGGCTTTTGATCTTTTACGGGCACAGCGGAGCTGTCCAGCCACCCCCGAATTCAAGGAACCGGAATGCCTCACCACGTCCAGCGCAGCATCGCCTCCCCTCTTCGCAGCGGACTGACCCGCACCCAGCTCTGGGAAGCCGCCGACAAAGGCCTGATCAAATGTTGGGAAATCGGCCGCCAGCGCGCCGAACGTTTTCCTGAACTGGCCCAGCGTTGCCTGGCCGGTGAATTGCCGGTGCTGGGCTGGAAGGGTGGCGTGAGTCGCAGCCTGAAGAAAAACGAGAAATACGGCTCACTGAAATATCTGGCGCAGTGGCAGGGTCTGCGCGGTGAGGATCTGGATATTGATCTGGCGCAGGAGCGCTCGCTGGTGTGTTCGCGGACAAAGATGAAGGTGACGTTTACCCCGGATCGGACGAAGTATTTCAATCAGATCGCGGAGCTTGAGGCGTAGGGCTGCCTGGCAGGCGTCCCGTCAGTTGAATTGTGCCGCGCAGCCCTTTCGCGGGTCCAGAGTGTTTGTTGCGATTCAAACGGAGTGGTTAGTCATGATCGAAACCGTACTCACGCCAACCCTGACCATCGCCTACGAACAGCATGGCCAGAACAACGGCGCCCCGGTGATTCTGCTCCACGGCTTCCCCTATTCCCCGCGCACCTTCGACGAAGTCGCCCCGGCGCTGGCCGCGCAAGGCTACCGCGTCATCGTGCCGTACTTGCGCGGTTATGGGCCAACCAGTTTCAACAACGCGCAAACCTTGCGCTCGGGCCAGCAAGCCGCCATGGCGCAGGACCTGCTCGATCTGATGGATGCGCTGGGCATCGAACAGGCCACGCTTTGCGGTTATGACTGGGGCGGTCGGGCGGCGTGTATTGTCGCGGCGTTGTTTCCGGCGCGGGTGCGCGGGCTGGTCAGCGGCGATGGCTACCTCGTGCAGGACATTGCGGGTTCGGCTCAACCGCTAGCCCCCGAAGACGAACACCGGCTCTGGTATCAGTACTACTTCCACACGCCCCGTGGCGCCGAGGGTCTGAGGCAGAATCGCCGGGAGTTGTGTCAGTTGCTCTGGCGGCTGTGGTCGCCGACATGGGCGCGAAAGGACGAACGCTACGCGCTGACCGCTGGCGCTTTTGATAATCCTGATTTTGTCGACGTGGTGATTCATTCCTACCGGCATCGCTTCGGATACGCCTCGGGGGATCCGGCCCTGGAGTGGATGGAGGAAGCGCTGGCCACACAGCCGGTGATCAGCGTACCGAGCATTTCGCTGTGCGGTGCCGATGATGGCGTCGGCCCGCCTTCGCTGATTGATGAAGATGCCGAGCATTTCAGTGGTTTCTATGAGCGGCGCGTATTGGCCGGCGTCGGGCACAACATCCCGGAAGAAGCGCCGCAGGAAACCCTCAAGGCGATACTGGATCTGTTACAGCGCTGACCGAAAACCGCTCCCGATAAGCCTGCGGCGTCACGCCAATGGCACGGAGAAAACTGCGCCGCAGCGTCTCTTCACTGCCAAACCCGCAATTGGCGGCGATGCGTTTGACCGGCAGGCCGGTATCGCTGAGCAGTCGCCGGGCGGTTTCGACGCGGATCAATTCGATCGCCCGCGCCGGGGTCTGGCCGGTGTCGGCGCGGTAGTGGCGGATAAAACTGCGTTCGCTCATGCCGGCCTGTTCGGCCAGCGTCGGGACACCGAGGTCGCAAGTGAGGTTTTCGGCGATCCAGGCGTGCAGTTCATCGAAACGGTTGCCTTGTTGTTGCAGCGACAGCGTCACGCTGAATTGCGCCTGCCCGCCCGGGCGTTTCAGGAAGACGACCAAGTGCCGGGCGACGTCGAGGGCGATATCGCGGCCGAGGTCTTCTTCGACCATGGCCAACGCCAGATCGATGCCGGCCGTGACCCCGGCGGAAGTCCATACCGGGCCGTCGTTGATGAAAATCGGGTTGGCTTCGACACGCAGATTCGGATGTTGCTCGGCCAATTGCTCGCAGCGCGTCCAGTGCGTCACCACGCGGCGGCCATCGAGCCAGCCGCTGGCGGCGAGCAGAAAAGCCCCTGTGCACACCGAAGCCACCCGCCGGCAGCCGCGCGCATGATCGCGCACCCAGTCGACCAATTGCAGGTCTTCCGATGCCGCATAAATGCCCCAGCCACCCGAGATGATCAAGGTGTCGCTGGGCGTTTGCGGCAACGGTTCGGCGAGCACCGCCAACCCCGCCGATGACATCACCGCCCCGCCGCCGCTGGCGATCACGCTCGGCGCATAGGGCGTCGGCAAACCGCGCTGGCGAGCCAGATCGTTGGCCGAGGCAAACACCTGCAGCGGCCCGGTGACATCGAGAATCTGCATATTGGCGAACGCGAGGACGTGAATGGCTTTAGGCATTTGGCGTAATTCGTGGGTTGATTGGCGTATGCGCCAGAACCTACCCGCCTACAGTGAAGTCGTCCACTTCTTTCAACGGAGCAAGAACGATGACGCTGCAGATCGGTTTTCTGTTATTCCCGCAGGTCCAGCAACTCGACCTGACCGGCCCTTACGACGTGCTCGCCTCGTTGCCCGGCGTGCAGGTACACCTGATCTGGAAGGATCTGATGCCAGTGACCTCCAGCACCGGCCTGCTGCTGAAACCGACCACGACCTTCGACGACTGCCCGGATCTCGATGTGATCTGCGTGCCCGGCGGCGCTGGCGTCGGGCCGTTGATGGAGGATCCGCAGACGCTGGACTTCATCAAACGTCAGGCCGCGCAGGCACGTTATGTGACCTCGGTGTGCACCGGCTCGCTGGTGCTTGGCGCGGCGGGTCTGCTGCAGGGCAAGCGCGCGACCACGCATTGGGCGTATCACGAGTTGCTGCCGACGCTGGGGGCGATTGCGGTGAAGGATCGGGTGGTACGCGACGGCAATCTGTTTACCGGTGGCGGAATCACCGCTGGCATCGATTTCGCCTTGGTGCTGGCGGCGGAACTGGTCGACGCCGACACTGCGCAACTGGTGCAGTTGCAACTGGAATATGCCCCGGCACCGCCGTTCAACGCCGGCAGCCCGGACGTGGCACCGAATGCGATTGTCGATGAAGCGCGGTTGCGCGCAGCGCTATCGTTGAAACTGCGCACCGAAATTACCGAGCGCGCGGCGGCCAAACTGGGCCTGCGCTGATATCCAGCTGAATGCAAAACATGTGGGAGCGAGCCTGCTCGCGAAGGCGGAGTGTCAGTCGCCTGTGATGTCATCTGGAAAACGAACCTCGGCCTGCGCTGATACCGAACGCCCACCGATTTCTGATTGAAATGATCCAATGTGGGAGCGGGCTTGCTCGCGAATGCGCTGTGTCAGTCACCTGTTCTGTATCGGTGACACCCCATTCGCGAGCAAGCCCGCTCCCACATTGGGTTCTGTATATGACTATCCAGCGTTACGTTGTCCCGGTTTGTCGCCACACCTTCACTTGTCCCACCTCCCTCGCCCGTGTAGAAAGCCCCTTCCAGAAATCTCGCACAAGGATTTTCGATGAAGGCGCTGCCCTGGCTCTATCTCGCGCTGCTCGGCCTCGGTTACGGATTGGCCCTGAGCTACGGCCAACTCGGTTGGCTGGCATTGATCTCCGTGGGGCTTTTGCTGTTCGCCGCGTTCGCCGTGCGCCAGCAGCAAGTACCGTTTGCGCGCTGGCTTGGCCATGGCCTGTTCATCGTTTTGGCCGTGGCACTTGCGCTGCACTGGTTACCGGGCTTCGCCAACGGACGCGCGATCAACCCGCAACGCTTCACGGACAACGCCGTGCCGTTTGCGATGTACCTCAACCTCGACAAACCGCTGGTGGGCTTCTGGCTGCTGCTGGTCTGTCCGTGGATCGTCGCGCGGCGGTCGTTGCGACTGACTGTTTATGCCACCGCCCTCGCCCTGACGCTGTGCGCAATTCTCGCCCTCGGCGGCGCGCTGTTGCTGGGCGTAATCGCCTGGGCGCCGAAGTGGCCGGATCAGGCCTGGCTGTGGGTGCTGAACAATCTGTTACTGGTGACGCTGGTCGAGGAAGCATTGTTTCGCGGCTATATACAAGGCGGACTCAGCCGTCGCTTCAAGCACTTGCCCTATGGCGACAACCTCGCGCTGCTGTCGGCCTCACTGCTGTTTGGTCTGGTGCATGCCGGCGCCGGCTGGACCTGGGTGTTGCTGGCGGGACTGGCCGGGGTCGGCTATGGTCTGGCCTATCGTTTCGGCGGACTGAGCGCGGCGATCGCCACGCATTTCGGCCTGAACCTGTTGCACTTCGGCCTGTTCACCTATCCGATGCTGGCCAGTTGACGCAAGCGCGGTTTTGCGACGCCGTACTTAAATCTGAAAAAAAACTTCAATAAAAACCTGTCAGCGCCGACAACCTTTCAAAGCCTTGCGGATTGAAAAACCATGCGTAACAACCAGCCCATTACACAACGCGAGCGGACCTTTCCAGCTCAGCAACGGTTGATTTCCACCACCGATGCCAAGGGCGTGATCACCTACTGCAACGACGATTTTGTCGAGATCAGCGGGTTTTCGCGGGAGGAACTGATCCGTGCGCCGCACAATCTGGTCCGTCACCCTGACGTGCCGTCGGCGGTGTTCTCGCACATGTGGGGCACACTGAAACAAGGCTTGCCATGGATGGGCATCGTCAAGAATCGCTGCAAATCCGGTGACCACTATTGGGTCAACGCCTATGTAACACCGGTGTTCGACGGCAATCAGGTGATCGGTTACGAGTCGGTGCGCGTCAAGCCCACCGCCGAACAGATCCGCCGCGCCGAAGCGCTCTACCAACGCATCAACCAGGGCAAGTCGGCGATTCCTTCGACGGACAAATGGCTGCCGCTCCTGCAGGACTGGCTGCCGTTCATTCTGGTCAGCCAGCTGAGCTTCATGATCGGCGCGACGCTGAACTCGCATTGGGGCTTCGCCCTCGCCGCCGGTTTGTCGGTGCCGCTGGGCCTGATGGGCCTGCAATGGCAGCAACGCGGACTCAAGCGCCTGCTGCGCCTGGCCGAACAGACCACCTCCGACCCGCTGATCGCGCAAATGTACACCGACAGCCGTGGTGCCCAGGCGCGCCTGGAAATGTCGATCCTCAGCCAGGAAGCGCGCCTGAAAACCTGCCTGACCCGCTTGCAGGACACCGCCGAACACCTGACCGATCAGGCCAAGCAGTCCGACGCCCTGGCGCACAACAGCTCGACCGGTCTGGAACGCCAGCGGGTGGAAACCGAACAGGTCGCCACCGCCGTCAACCAGATGGCCGCCACCACCCAGGAAGTCGCCAGCCACGTACAGCGCACTGCTGACGCCACCCAGGAAGCCAATCGCCTGACCGGTCGCGGTCGTGACATCGCCGGAGAAACCCGCGAAGCGATTCAGCGCCTGTCTGTGGTCGTCGGCGAAACCGGCCTGACCGTGACGCAATTGGCCAAGGACAGCGACGAAATTGGCGGTGTGGTCGACGTGATCAAAGGCATCGCCGACCAGACCAACCTGCTCGCCCTCAATGCTGCGATTGAAGCCGCGCGTGCCGGCGAAATGGGCCGTGGTTTTGCGGTAGTGGCTGACGAAGTCCGTCAACTGGCGCAACGCACCAGCGAATCCACCGGGCAGATTCATGCCCTGATCGCCAAGTTGCAGCAAACCGCCTCCAGCGCCGTGCAGACCATGGAAGCCGGGCATCGCCAGGCCGAAGAAGGCGTGGCGCGGGTACTGGAAGCGGATCAGGCCCTGGTCGGCATCAGCGAAGCGGTGGCCAACATCACCGACATGACCACCCAGATCGCCGCCGCGACCGAAGAGCAAAGTGCCGTGGCTGAGGAGATCAGCCGTAACATCAGCAATATTTCGGAACTGGCGGATCAGACCTCGGAACAGGCGCATAACTCGGCGTTGCTGAGTGAAGAACTGACGAAGACGGCCAACACGCAGTATTCGTTGGTGGCGCGGTTTAACCGCTAACAGCCAAAGATCGCAGCCTGCGGCAGCTCCTACAGATAATCGGTGCAGGAGCTGCCGCAGGCTGCGATCTTTTGACCTTGAAAGCCCGGACGGCGAAAGCTGCCCGGTTTTTTTTGGTTTCGGGATTGGTGACGTCTGGCAGCCTGCTCGCGATAAGGCCTTTTATGCCTCACGGATCATCACTCCAGGTCCAGTTGCTTCCGAGCATTCTCGAGCAGGCATCCGTTCATGGCTTTTTCGCAATCACACCAACCATGTATTCATGCAAATCACGAAAATCCTTAACGCTCCAGACATGCGCCGGGATCTTCACGCCATTCTCCTGCAAGGTTTTCGGTATCAGATTGCCGTTCGGGCGCAGGATCACCGACGACACAATCACCCCCGGGTAATCATTCAGCCGTTGCTTGAACGCGGGGGTGGTCAGATCAGGTGTGGACGGATTGCTCTTTTTCGCCAACGGCCCCGTGCCTTTGATATCCGGCCCGTGGCACACCGCGCATCGCTGGGAATAGAGAGCTTTCCCGTTGACGTTTTCCGCCAGGGCCAGCGACGGCTGACTGGCCAGCAGCGCCGCGAACGACGTGCACACCAGATATTTCATGCGCCCGGATAATGTAGCCAACAGGTCATCCATGACAGGTCTCTCGCAATAGAGCGCGAGACGCTAACGCCTGGGGCTGTGTGTGTCCAGCGAGTTTTGCGATGCGCAATTCCACGTCCTGGCAACAGCGCAATTCAGATGCGGAAATCGATCGCCGCGATAGTGGCATATTAATATCCACCACCCCTTCAGAATTCCTGCATGCGGACGACAACCTCCACAAATCCGTTCCTTGTTGTGAGTCCTTCATGAAGAAGTTCGCTGTCCTGATGTTCGCCGTTCTGTTCCTGGCCGGATGCGCCAACCAGAAATTCAAGCCCGAATACCGTACCCAGATCCACACCGTGAAAATCCTCCCGGTGTCATGGAAACCTCGGGAAATGAGCTATATGGGCCGCGAACAAGCATGGGGCGCGGCCATTGGCGCGGGCGTCGGCACCGGCGTAGGTCTGGCGGCGGGCGCAGGCAAAATCGGTACGGCGGCACTCGGCGGTGCCGGTTTTGCCGCTGGTTTGAAGGCCGGCGACCTGGCCTCCATGTCGACCGTCGATGCGATTCTGTACAACATGGAAACAGCCAACATCAACCTCGGCGACCTGGTGAAAAAGAGCTTCGAAGAAAAACTCGCCGCCAGCGGCCGCTTCAAAATCGTCGGCGACAACGAACCGGCGGACGCGCAGATTGAACTGACCGTATTCAACTGGGGCTTCGCCCTGACCCAAGGCTTCAGCAGCGTGGTTTACCCGACCATCGCGGTCAACGGTGTGATGAAGCGCGGCGACGAGTTGATCTGGCAGCGCAACGAGCCGATCACCGCGTTTAACGGCGCCAACACCTACGGTTATGAGCCGCTGCGCTATCGCACCGAACCGGAACTGGTACGCACCGCGTTGACCGGCGTCTCGCAGATCGTCGGCGACTATCTGGTCAAGGATTTGAACGAGTAAGAGTGATGGCGCTGCGCTGAGCCCAAGCAGGGTTATATGAATCGTAATGCCTCTTTCAATCGATCCCCCGGAGAGTTCCGTGCAGCGCATCATTCTTTGCATCAGTACATTGCTGCTGGCCGCTTGCGTCACCCAGCCCAAAAATACCGACCGCCAGGCAGTGTTGCTGGCCCAGCCGTTGACGCCCAACAGCCTGATGCGTGAAGGCGACGTCATCAACTTTCAGGTGATCGAGCCGAGCGATCCGCAATCCATAGTGATACAGCGCTTCCAGTACTCGGCGGCCTGCAGCACGGCGCAAATCAACGAAGTGTATTCATTCCTGTTGATGCGCCACATTTATCCGGGCAATCCGGGTCACTATGCGCCGGCGAAGGCGTTGCCCGAGCGTTACCACGCCACACTGCTGAACAACCGCGACTTCCTCCAGGCATGCAAAAACCTGCCCGTCGCCGATTGGCGCAAAGTGGCGCAAGACGACACGGGCCGCTGGTTGCTGGTCGATAAAAACAACCTGCGAAACAAGGCCGGGCAAGTCGATTTATGGGTGGCCTACGACGAGCCGAAAACCCGCCTCAACCTGGTCAATAGCGCACCGTTCACCCAAACTCGCGAGCATTACACGTTCGATTGCGCCACACGCAATTCCACGCTGCTGGCCCGCTATTTCCTCAACGCCGACAACCAGGTCACCGACGGCAAAATCGACATGTTCCCCGAGACCAAAGCGATCAAGGCGTCCGATGCGGACAAGTCAAAGATGGTTGAACTGGTGTGCAACGCACCAATGTCCATCGCCAGCCTGCCGGCGCTGACCCGACGCAGCAAAGCGGCGGTAGATGCCAACGCTATCCCCGACATCAACCCGAACGTGCTGAAAAGCATCGAACAGCTGCATCTGCCGAAACCACTCAAGACCCTGACTTACCTGGACCTCGCCGGAACTGCCAGCAATAGCAAAAAGAGCTGGCCGGAACGCACCGAATACTTCATTTCCACCGACCCGGTCACCCAACAACTGAGCATTGACAATAAGAGCGAAAACCTCGTCGGCCATGGAATCAGCTGGCGCGGCCTGCTCACCCTGTCCGGTCGGGAACAGGCCAAACTGTCCCGCAACACCCTTGTGATCGACAATTTGAGTTTCCGAGGTGATTGGCAGCAAATGCGCGTCGGCAGCCAACTGGGCTACACCCGCCAAGGCAGCGTCAACAGCAACCTGATCGGCTCGCTGGGGGAAGAACCGGTTACCGTGGATTGCACCGTCGACAGCGAGTCACCCGCCAAACTGCTGAACCCGGCATTGAGTGGTAACGCCAAAGCGATCAGTTGCCGTGATCAGCGCAAGAGCTTGAAACCCGTGCCGATGGATCATTACTACTATCTGGTGGATTACGGTTTTTTCTATCACGCTAGTACGGATAAAGGCGACGGGATTGCACTGGAGATGCACGTGCAAAGCGTGAAGTAGTCGACGACGGGACGCCAAAATAGCGCCGCCTTCCCACGTCGCTCTTTTTACACTTGAAAGCCCGGCAAGCGAGCGCTTCCGGGCCTTTTGTTTGTGATCTGGGATTTTTGGGGGCCGGCAGATCGTCATCGCGAACATGCGAAGGCCTCTATTGGATCTGCGGTGATCACTGGTTTATGTACCCGGTCACGATCCCCTGTAGAAGCGAGCCTGCTCGCGAAGAGGCCTTCTCTGCCGACGACGATCTCACTCAAGCAATGCAGACACTGCCTACAACTGCGCCAGAATGAGCCGACTGGTGCTCGTTGATGCCAGGTTCTATCGTTTGCCGGTCAAAACTTATTCACATAAGCTGGTCAGCATGAATACACATCCTTCGGAGGCTCCGATGGCCACCACCCGAAAAACCGACAAACCCAGCAAAAAGGAAGTTCGTGAAGAACTGACATTCCTCGATGTTCGGCAAGCCGCGCGTGATGGGCAGAAAGTGTTCGATAAATTTGTGATCACTGGCAGGCTACCGATCACAAAGTAGGCCTGAATGCCAGCCATCAAAATCTCTGCACTTTTTGAACGAATCAATAACTGGCAAAACTTCGCTGCACACTTCTACAACTACAAAATCTGCGATGAATTACCTGCCATTTTCGGGCGGGATGAACGACTCGATCTGAGCGACATGCACCATATCCACCTTGCCAGTACACAGGCACTGCAGGCTCGATGGGCAAAAATCAATCGTCAGTATTACCGGACAGCATTGGTAAATGATGCTGATAATGACTTTTGGCTGATTTATGCCTATGACGCTTTTCGGGATGAGTATTTGCTACTGACAATCACCGGCCCGGATGCCCATAACCGAATAGAGTGGGGATCTTTTTTGCGCAGCATGCATTGCGACATCGTTGAACCTTGGACGCTTGGCAGGATTATCTTCCCTGATCTGGATAATCTGTAACCAGCCCAGGCCGGTAGAAAGCGAGATTCACAGGTCGGACTGGGTGATCACTAAATGTCTTCGGCAGCTCTGATCGGGGTTATTTGATGATTTTTAAGTGCAGGGACTACCTCTGACAGTCAGGTGGTTTGAGGTCGTCTGGAAGAGCGCTTTCGCGAGCAGGCTCGCTCCCACGTTTGGACCGATTACGTCAGTGAGGGATTGGTCGGCTTGGAGGTCGCCATCGCTGGCAAGCCAGCTCCCACAGGGATTTGGTCCAAACGGTAGAGATTGGTCGACTGGGAGATCGCCATCGCGAGCAGGCTCACTCCTACACTGGATCTGCGGTAATCACAGATTATGTGCCAGACACCAATCCTCTGTGGGAGCGAGCCTGCTCGCGATGAGGCATAACAGCCAATGAAATTATTAAGGCAACTTCAGCTTATCCAGCAGCCGATTGACCAACAGTTCGTTGAGCATGATCACCTGTTGCAGCGCCAGCAGTGGTTTGCGTTCCGGTCCGCCGATTGAGTTGGCGATGTTACCGGCCATGGCATGCGCGTATGAGAGCGACTCGCAGGCCTCGACCAACAGGGTTTCGTCATCCAGCATGGAGTCGACAACATAGATGGGGCGATATTTCGGCGAACTTGGCGGGGCTGCCAGGTCTTCGGGTTTGAGGTAGTAATCGAGGGCGCGGTCGGTGGCTTCCTGGATTTTTTGCGGGTCTGGGGCGCGGTCGTGTGGGGGTGGCGGGTTTGGGGTGACTTTGAACATGATGCAACTCCTATCGCAGACTGAAGGAGCCATCACCTTCGCTACCAAAAGAGGGTGGCGGCCATACGCGGGTTGGTAGACCGGCTGCAATAGGAACCCGGCGCTCGCGAACGAGCCCCACGCATGACCACCATATGAACCGAGCCCCAAAAAAGGACGGTCTGAAGGCGTAGACATACGGCCATTACAGACGGGCTACCAAACCCGATCACTGCTTTGTGTCAGTGACCGAGGAACGATATAGCCAACCTCATAGCCGTGTAAGCCGGCGGATTCTGGCGTACGCGTAGGCAACGGCGCAAGGAGTTGTAGCCAGGATGGCGTAACGGATCGTGTAGTTTAAACATTGGTATTTGATGATGTTTAAGTGCAGGGATTGCCTCTGACAGGCTGGTAGTTTGATGTCGTCTGGAAGAGCGCTTTCGCGAGCAGGCTCGCTCCCACATTTGGACCGAGTACGTCAGTGAGGGATTGGTCGGCTTGGGGGTCGCCATCGCTGGCAAGCCAGCTCCCACAGGGAATTGGTCCAGACGGTAGAGATTGGTCGACTGGGAGACCGCCATCGCGAGCAGGCTCACTCCCACATTTGGACCGAGTACGTCAGTGGGGGATTGGTCGGCTTGGAGGTGGCCATCGCTGGCAAGCCAGCTCCCACAGGGATTTGGTCCAGACGGTAGAGATTGATCGACTGGGAGACCGCCATCGCTGGCAAGCCAGCTCCCACAGGGAATTGGTCCAGACGGTGGAGATTGGTTGTCTGGAAGAGCGCCATCGCGAGCAGGCTCGCTCCCACATTTTGACCGAGTACGTCAGTGGGGGATTGGTCGGCTTGGGGGTCGCCATCGCTGGCAAGCCAGCTCCCACAGGGATTTGGTCCAGACGGTAGAGATTGATCGACTGGGAGATCGCCATCGCGAGCAGCTCGCTCCCACATTTTGACCGAGTACATCAGTGAGGGATTGGTCGGCTTGGAGACCGCCATCGCTGGAAAGCCAGCTCCCACAGGGAATTGGTCCAGACGGTAGAGATTGATCGACTGGGAGATCGCCTTCGCGAGCAGGCTCGCTCCCACAAAAGCAAAAAGCAAAGCAGCGCAGCTGCCCACGGCGAAGCCGCCCCACTCAACAATGAGCGCAAGCTCGAGTACCGCTTTTGATCTTGATCCACCGGCGACGTCGGAAGGCTGAGTGGAGGGATTGATCCGGGCGTGGGA
>NZ_JBSICA010000042.1:0-40143 GCF_058245595.1 Pseudomonas sp. UF-293
CGGTGGATCAAGATCAAAAGCTTTACTCGAGCTAACGCTCATCGGGTGTAGGAGCTGCCGAAGGCTGCGATCTTTTGACTTTGCTTGTGCTTTTCTGTGGGAGCGAGCCTGCTCGCGAAGGCGGCCTGACAGCCAACCAGTTTCTTCCTGATGTACATCAATCCTGTGGGAGCTGGCTTGCCAGCGAAGGCGGCCAGTCAGCCAACAACGCTCTGCCTGACTCACCACCTGCGCAACCAATCTCTTGCTCTTTTCACTCCGGCACAAGCCTGTCCAGTACGCGGTTGACCGCCAGTTCGCCCAGCATGATCACCTGTTGTATCCCCAGCAGGGAGCTGCGCTGTGGTCCATCGATAAATCCGGCGAGGTCGCTGGCCATGATGCTCGCCGAGGCCAGTGATTCGCAGGCATGGACCAACAGGGTTTCGTTGTCCGCAGCCGGGTCGACGAGGAACAGGGTGCTGGGTTTGCGCGGTGCGGCGGGGTCTTTGATGAGGCGGGGGTTGAGGTAGTAATCGATGGCGCGGTCGGCGGCTTCCTTGAGCTTTTGCGCTTCGACGAGCGGGTCGGCGAAGGTTGGGTCGGCAAGGGGTGGATCGGGCGTTATCTTTTTCACGGGCTCAGTCTCCTGATGGAGTAGGGCCGCAACCGGTTCGCGACTAAACGAAAGGGAGGCAGCTGCACGCAGGTTAGTCGACCGATGAGCCACGAAATCGGCGCGCCCGAAGGCGCCCTGCGCACAGCCACCATCAAGTGCAGGTATGCAATACCTGGCTGACAGGAACCTGTGCGTCGTGGACAAGCGGGCGACTAAACCCGACCACTGATGAGCAGTGGCAGGCAAACGATAGAACCCGCGCCCCAAGCGCACAAGCCGGCGGATTCTGGCGTAGCCGTAGGCAACGGCGCAAGGATTTGTGGGCGGTTGCGAGGTAACGGGGCGTGTGTTTAAACGGCTGGTTTAAGCGCTGCGATAGATCGGTTGAATCGCCGAACGCTTTCGCGAACAGGCTCGCTCCCACAGGGACGGCGGTTGTCCTCAGGAACCGTGAACACCGCCGAATCTGTGGGAGCGAGCGTGCTCGCGAAGGCGGTGCGTCAGTCAAAAAAATCCTGACTGACACACCGCTCGGCCCTCACAACTGATAACTGAAACTGATGCTGTAACGCGGCTTGCGATTCAGCGTATCCAGCGCTTCATCCGACATGGCCTTCGCCACTTCCAGGGCGACGTTGTAGTACTTGGCATCGCCGAACCTCAGTCCGAGCGCGGTGGATGACAGGTTGTTGGC
The DNA here is from genome assembly GCF_058245595.1 of Pseudomonas sp. UF-293. Taxonomy (NCBI): domain Bacteria; kingdom Pseudomonadati; phylum Pseudomonadota; class Gammaproteobacteria; order Pseudomonadales; family Pseudomonadaceae; genus Pseudomonas; species Pseudomonas sp. UF-293. The sequence goes on from NZ_JBSICA010000042.1 coordinate 1,293, forward strand.
CTGCACCGGCAGTTGGTTGAACCAGCTGCGCGAGCGGTCGACGACGACGTAGGGTTGCAGGATGCGCACCCAGTTGCCGTCGCGGTTGAAGCTGTAGTTGACCTCGTAAGCCACGCCCCATCCCTTGTCGCCCGAGGCCTGGTCGTCGGGGTAGCCACGGCCGAAGTTCTGCCCGCCGAATACGGCGCGTTCGCTGTCGGGCAAGGTGTCGTCGCTCCAGTACAGCGCCGCCGAGAGCACGCCTTGCCAGTTGTCGAGAAACTTGTCGCTCTGCACGCCGGACAGGCGCACGCGGAAGAAATCCAGGTCGATGTCGTCATAGTTGGTGCTCGCGCCGAGGCTGTCGAAGCCCTGGTAGACGCCGGCGCTGAGGATGCGCAGTTGGCGGGCGTCGGCCTTGCGCCAGTCGCCTTCGAAAGCCAGGGCGCGGACGTCGGTGCGCAGTTCGGTGCTGAAGGGAAAGTTGATGCCGTCGTAGCGTGTCTTGTCGTCGACCGCATACAGGCGCGAGCCGGCGGTCAGCAGTTCGTTGGCGGAGGCGATCAGGGGCGTGCTGAAGCCGATCGAGTAGCGATCGTTCTCGCGGTGGGTACTCAGGCGTCCGCCACCGCCGACCAGCACTTCGGTGTCCGGGTCGGCGCGGTAACGCGAGGCCGAGACGTTGAGTTGGGTGCCCTCGGTATCGAGGAACTGGCTGTAGTCGAGACGGTAGTAATGCTCTTTGTCGTCGCCCGGTGGGAACAGGCCGCTGAGGCTCAGCTGTTCGCCCATCGAGGTCTGCGAATTGCTGCTGACACCGAGCAACGCCTGCGGGCCGTTGCGGTTGTCTTCGGTGGTGCTCAGGGTGCTGGTGAACGGTTTGCGACTGGCCTGGGCAACCAGAGTGGTCGCGCCATCGGTGGTGCCCGGCGGTGGCACTTGCGCTTGAATGGTTACGCCTGGAATGCGGCTCATCAGCGTGGTGTAGCGCTCGAAGGTCTTGCGCGTCAGCGGGCGTTCGGCCTGGATTTTCGCGGCGAGTTTGTCGAGCAGGCCTTTGACCCGGCCGATGTCGCCCTGCATCTGGATATCGCGCACGTAGCCTTCGACCAGCACTACCCGCGCCACGCCGTCATCGAAGTTCTGCTGCGGCAGGAACGCGTAGGACAACAGATAGCCGTCCTGCTGATAGCGGCGGGTGATGTTGCGTGTGGCTTCGATCAGTTCGGCAAGGCTGGCCTGGCGGCCGATCAGGGGCTTGTAGATTTCCGCGAGTTCGTTGAGCGGATAGATCGTGCCGCCTTCGATCTGCACGGTCTTGAGGTTGACCTTGGTTTCCATCAGCAGTGGCTGTGCGGCGGTCGCGCCCGGATCGGGCACCTGCAGCGGCGCCGCACTCGGCCGATAGGCGTCGGCGGGCAGGTTGGGTACGGGCAGGTTGCGGATGGTTTCGTTGCTGTTGAGAAAGCTGGGCAAGGTGTCGGCGAGGGCAGCGGAACTGAGGCTCAGGCACAGCAGGGATGCCAGTACGCGCATAGGACACTCCATGGTCAGAACACAGCACAGGGCAGGTTTTTCCTTAGAAAAAAGGCGGAAGACTCGTGGGAATCTTCCGCCCTCAACCAAGCGTAGGCGCTGTAGGTAAGGCCGTCGAATCGGCCAGGTGCAATTTAGCGTTTGTTGCCGCCCAGCGCGCCGGTCAGGCCGCCGAGTACCCCGCCCAGACCACCAGTTGTGCCGCCAGTTGCAGTGCCGCCGTTGACCAGACCACCGACCGCTGCCACGGTGCCGCCGACGTTGGTGACCAGGCCGCCGACTGCGGTGGTGACCGGATTGTTGGTGGCGGCAATCGCGCCGCCAAGGCTGCCCACCGCAGCACCGACCTGTCCGGTGATACCGGCAACCGGAGTGCCGAGACCGGTAGCGGCGCCGACCTGTTGAGTGACAGTGGTGACCGCGCTGGTGACCGGATTGAGGCCTGTACCGACTGCGGCGCCGACGCTGGCCAGCGGTGAAGTGGTGGCAGTGATCGGTGTGCCCGAGCCGCCGAGTACGGTGTTGAGCGAAGCAATCGTGTTGCCCAGCCCGCCAGCGGTGACGCCGCCGGCACTGACCACGCCGCTGGTGCTGCCGGCATTCAGGCCGCTGCCGACGTTGACCACCGCACCACCGACAGTTTGCAACAGGCCGGTGCCACCAAGACCACCACCGATGCCGCCAGTACCCGAGCCAGTGCCATTCGACACCAGGCCACCCGCTTTGCCGACCGCCGTGCCGGTGTTGCTCAGCGCGCCGCCAAGGGTGTTGGTCAGGGCATTGCCGCTGCCTGCGTCGGTGACTTTGCCGCCGACGCTGTTCACCGTGCCGCCCACCTTCGAAATCACCCCTTTGAGCGGATCACCCAGGCCGGTGGCATCGCCGAGTTTGTCGGTGGTGCTTTCGACCATGGCGATCACCGGCACCAGGCCGCTGCCGACCTTGTTGGTCAATTGGCTGGTCGGGCCGCTGGTCAGTGAGGTGTTGAGGGTGTCGCCAAGCATGGTGACTTTTTCGCCGATGCCATCGACCAGCGGCGCCCCGCGGGTGACTACACCGCCAACGACGGGAACGCTTCGGGTCGCTGTGTTCAGTTTGACGCTGAGGTCCGACACGCCGTTGCCAACATCGGAAACCACACCGCCAACCGAGGCCACGGTGGTGGTCAGTCCGTTGGGGTCAGTGGCCAGTTTGCCGATGCCATCAGTGACGCCATCGCCCAGGGTGCTGACAACGTTGCCGGTGGTGTTGGCCAGGCTCTGGACGATACCGCCAGCGACTGGAACCGTGCTCAGCGAATCGCCGATCTGGCCGACGCCATCGCCGGCACCGCTGACGGTTTTGCCTACATCCTGCACCAGCGTTGTGGTCACCAGCGAAGGTGTGACCGGGTTGGTCGGGGTGGTGGGATCGGTCGGATCTGTAGGGTTGGTTGGATTGGTCGGATCGGTGCCGCCGCCGGTTCCGCCGGTTCCGCCGGTTCCGCCAGTGCCACCGGTACCGCCTCCAGCGCCGCCAGTGCCGGCAGTGTCACCGCCGGTTCCGCTACCCGCGCCACCGCTGCCATCGGTGCCCGCCGTGCCGTCCGCCGTCGAACTGCCCGAGCTGCTGCGATGACCGCCACCGCCGCTGCTGCAGCCGACGAGGCCAACCGAAAGAATCAGTGCCAGCGCGATTGCCGATTTGGACCACATCACTTGAGTTTTCATGATTGAGATTCCTGCACCTGTCACAACGTTACGTTGCCTTCGATGGCTCGCCGATCTGTCGTCGGCGATGCCTCGTCCGTGGCTGTAATCTCAGTCGAGGGCAGGTTTTTCACCATTCTCAAGTTGGTATTAACCCCTTTATATAGAGGGCCTGGCGCAATGCCGAAGGACTAATACCCAGGTAATAAACGGGCAAAAAAAAGCCTTGATATTCAAGGCTCGGTTTTTTGCGAAGCGGCGGGCAGGGCGCGGAAAAACTTAAGTGATATATACACAATTAACAGGCTTTTGCGCCCCGCCAGATCAGGCGATCGGTTGCCATTGACCGACCATATGTTCCAGATCGCCGGCACCGATCAGGCGCAACTCACCGCTGGAGCCTGCGGCACTGGCCAGCAATGTCACTTCACTGGGCAGGCGCACCGGTTTGCGAAAGTGCACGGCGATTTCCAGGTTGGCTTTGGGCAGATGATCGGAGAGAGCCGCCAGTGTGCGCGCCTTGTTCCATAGTCCATGCGCGATCGCCGTGGGAAACCCGAACAGCTTGGCGCTCGCCGCACTCAGGTGAATCGGGTTGTAGTCGCCGGAGACTTTCGCATACTGGCGACCGATATCGGCCGGTGCAGTCCAGCGCGTCACTTCGAGCAGATCCTGTGACGGCTGCCAGTCCTGCGCCAGCGCCTCGCCTTCGAGTTTTACCCCGCGACAGAGCATGCGGCTTTCGGCTTCCCACAGTGGCCCGAGTTGATCGTCCAGGGTGGTGAGCAGATCGAAGGTTGCGCCTTTGGCGTGCGGTTGCAGGTTGTGCACGCGCACGCTGACTTGCGCGCGACTGATCGCGCCCATCGGCCGTAACACGCGAATGCGGTTGCTCAGGTGAATCAGCCCCAGCAGCGGGAACGGAAAGTCCCTGGCCGTGAGCAATTGCATCTGCAAGGCGAAGGCGAGGATGTGTGGATAGGTCGGCGGCAGCAGGCCGTCATCGACGAAGCCGCAGACTTTGCGATAGGCCGCCAGTCGTTTGCCGTCGATATCGACCCAGCAGCGCAGCCCGCTGTCGGGCAGTTGCGTGCCGGTGATTTTGCGTCGCGTCGCTGCCCGCGAGTACAGCGCGGGCAGGCTCGGTTCGCGATCCAGCGTGTGCCATTCGATGCTCATGCTCAAGCCCCCAAAACGCTTTGCCCACAGACCCGCAACGCCTGCCCGGTGAACGCGCCCGTGCCCGGTTGCGCCAGCCACGCCACGGCTTCGGCGACGTCCTGCGCCAAGCCACCCTGGCCCAGCGAACTCATGCGCCGCCCGGCTTCGCGCAGGCCGAACGGAATGTGCGCAGTCATTTGCGTCTCGATGAAACCGGGGGCCACGGCGTTGATGCTGATGCCACGTTCCAGCAGCGCCGGCGCCCATGCCTGGGCCAGACCGATCAGGCCAGCCTTGCTCGCCGCGTAGTTGGTTTGCCCGCGATTGCCGGCGATGCCGCTGATCGAGGCGAGCAGGACCACTCGTGCGTTATCACGCAGGGTGCCGCTGTCGAGCAGGGCCTTGGTCAGCACTTGCGGAGCATTGAGGTTGACGGCCAGCACCGCGTCCCAGAATTCCGGGGTCATGTTGGCCAGGGTCTTGTCGCGGGTGATCCCGGCGTTGTGCACAAGAATGTCGAGGCCGTCGGGCAGGTGTTCGATCAACTGTGGGGCGGCGTCATCGGCGCAGATATCAAGGGTGATCGCCCGGCCGCCGAGCCGCGCAGCAAGGGCCTCGAGGTCGGTCTTGGCTGGCGGTACATCGAGCAGAATCACCTCGGCGCCATCACGCGCCAGGGTTTCGGCAATCGACGCGCCGATGCCGCGTGCAGCACCGGTGACCAACGCCTTGCGCCCGGCCAGCGGGCGGGTCCAGTCGGTGACCGGCGTGTCGCACGCGGTCAGGCGAATCACCTGACCGGACACGAAAGCGCTTTTCGGCGAGAGGAAGAATCGCAGCGGGCCTTCCAGTTGATCTTCGGCACCTTCGCCGACGTAGATCAATTGCAAGGTGCCACCGCCGCGCAGTTCCTTGGCCAGCGAACGCGAAAAGCCTTCAAGTGCCCGCTGCGCGCTGGAGGCGAACGGATCACCCAGACTTTCCGGCGCGCGGCCGAGGATCACCAGATGCGCGCTATGGTCGAGGTTCTTCATCAATGGCTGGAAAAATTCGCGCAGTTGCTTGAGTTGGTCGGTGTGTTGCAGAGCGCTGGCGTCAAACACCACTGCTTTGATTTTCGGCCCGTGGCCGGGGATCCACGCGGTGGCCAGCGAGGGCTCGGTGCCGTAGCTGTAGATCGCGTCGGTCAAGCGATTGGCGAACCCGCTGATCCGTTCGGCCAGCGGCCCGCCACCGATCAACAGGGCGCCCTCGATCGGCCGCAGACGCCCCGCCTGCCAGCGTTCCAGCCGCACCGGCGACGGCAGGCCCAAGGCCCCGACCAGACGATGGCCGAAGGATGAGTTGGCGAAGTCGATATAGCGGTCAGACATGGAACGCTCTCCAGAAGTTGGGGTTCAAAGTGTGGACTGTCTACGGCAATCAATCGTTCGATCGGCGCAATTAGGCCTACGCTTGAACACTCAGGTTTAGCAGGTCTTGCAGATAAATGCGGTTCATGTGGGAGCGAGCCTGCTCGCGAAGGCGCTGTACCAGGCGCTGAAGAGGCTGAATGTGCCGTCCTCTTCGCGAGCAGGCTCGCTCCCACAGGGATTGGGCAAATTTCGACCATTTGGAACAGGAGCTTTTCATGACCCAGCTGCGCCGCGTCGCGATCATCGGCGGTAACCGCATTCCTTTCGCCCGCTCCAACGGGCCGTACGCCACGGCCAGCAATCAGGCGATGCTCACCGCCGCGCTGGAGGGCCTGATCGAACGCTACAACCTGCACGGCCAGCGCATCGGCGAAGTGGTGGCGGGCGCGGTGCTTAAATTGTCACGGGATATGAACCTGACCCGCGAATGCGTGCTCGGCTCGCGCTTGTCTCCGACGACACCGGCCTATGACATCCAGCAAGCCTGCGGCACGGGTCTGGAAGCGGCGCTGCTGGTGGCCAACAAAATAGCCCTCGGCCAGATCGACTGCGGCATTGCCGGCGGCGTCGACACCACCTCCGACGCGCCGATCAGCGTCAGCGAAGGCCTGCGCAGGATTCTTCTGCAGGCCAACCGCGCCAAGAGCACCGGCGACAAACTGAAAACCCTTTTGCAGTTGCGGCCCCGGCATTTGATTCCCGAATTCCCGCGCAACGGCGAGCCGCGCACCGGCCTGTCGATGGGCGAGCACTGTGAGCTGATGGCGCAGACCTGGAATATCCCCCGCGAAGAACAGGATCAACTGGCTCTCGAAAGCCACCACAAGCTCGCTGCCTCCTACAGCGAAGGCTGGCACAACGATCTGATGACGCCGTTCCTCGGCCTGACCCGTGACAACAATCTGCGCCCGGACCTGAACCTGGAAAAACTCGCCACGCTGAAACCGGCGTTCGAAAAAAGCGCCAAGGGCACACTGACGGCGGGTAACTCTACGCCGCTCACCGATGGCGCTTCGGTGGTGTTGCTCGGCAGTGAGGAATGGGCCAAAGAGCGCGGCTTGCCGATATTGGCTTACCTGCGCGACGGCGAAGCGGCGGCGGTGGATTTCGTCAATGGTGCCGAGGGCCTGCTGATGGCGCCGGTGTACGCCGTACCACGCTTGCTGGCGCGCAACGGCCTGACCTTGCAGGATTTCGATTACTACGAGATTCACGAAGCGTTCGCTGCGCAGGTCCTGTGCACGCTCAAGGCCTGGGAAGATCCCGAGTATTGCAAAACCCGCTTGGGTCTCGACGCACCGTTGGGGTCGATTGATCGCAGTCGGCTCAATGTGAAAGGCAGTTCACTGGCGGCGGGGCATCCGTTTGCCGCGACGGGCGGGCGCATTGTCGCGAACCTGGCCAAACTGCTGGATGCGGCGGGCAAGGGCCGAGGGTTGATTTCGATCTGTGCAGCGGGCGGGCAGGGTGTCACCGCGATTATCGAACGTTAAGCAGTATTCCAATGTGGCAGCGAGCCTGCTCGCGAAGCAGCCGGGTCAGCGTCATTCTCTGCTGACAGGCCGCTTTCGCGAGCAGGCTCGCTGCCACAGGGTTTCCGATGCATGTGCATGTCAGATTCTGTCGCAAATGCCCTTGCCGGCCGATACCAATCAATGCCACGGTCTCGGCTATGATTCGCCCGGGTCGCTGCGATTGATCCGGCACAGTGTGTGCATCCTCAAGGTTCACAGGTCGGCAACCCCTCCCCGTCGGGCGAGGATTGCCGTATAACGAGTGACATTCGCGTGTTTGGTAATAAAGGACCCACAATAAAAGCTGATGAAGACTCCAAAACGCATTGAACCCCTGATCGAGGACGGTCTGGTCGACGAAGTGCTGCGCCCACTGATGAGTGGCAAAGAGGCAGCTGTTTATGTAGTGCGCTGCGGCAATCAGTTACGTTGCGCCAAGGTCTACAAGGAGGCGAATAAACGCAGTTTCCGCCAGGCGGCCGAGTATCAGGAAGGCCGCAAGGTTCGTAACAGCCGTCAGGCGCGGGCCATGGCGAAGGGGTCCAAGTTCGGTCGCAAAGAGACCGAAGACGCCTGGCAGAACGCCGAAGTAGCGGCGCTGTTCCGTCTGGCCGGCGCCGGTGTGCGAGTGCCCAAACCCTATGACTTCCTCGACGGCGTGCTGTTGATGGAACTGGTGGCCGACGAATTCGGCGACGCCGCGCCGCGTCTGAACGATGTGGTGCTGGAGCCTGATCAGGCGCGCGAATATCACGCGTTCCTGATTTCGCAGATCGTCTTGATGTTGTGTACCGGTCTGGTGCACGGTGACCTCTCCGAGTTCAACGTGCTCCTGACACCGACCGGCCCGGTCATCATCGACCTGCCCCAGGCAGTCGACGCTGCGGGCAACAACCATGCGTTCAGCATGCTCGAGCGTGACGTTGGCAACATGGCTTCGTACTTTGGCCGTTTCGCGCCGGAATTGAAGAAGACCAAGTACGCCAAGGAAATGTGGGCGTTGTACGAAGCCGGCACCTTGCACCCGAACAGTGTGCTGACCGGCGAGTTCGACGATCCGGAGGACCTGGCGGATGTCGGCGGGGTGCTGCGCGAGATCGAAGCGGCGCGCCTCGACGAGGAACGCAAGCAGGCCATTCGCGCGGCGGACGACGCGCCGAAAGGCAAACCCGAAGAACCGCCTCCACCGCCGTGGATGCAGTGATCTCGTGATGAAAAGCCCGGCTTCGGCCGGGTTTTTTGTGCCTGCGCACTTTCCGCAAACGCGAGCGTGCCCTTGTAGGAGCTGCCGAAGGCTGCGATCTTTTGCCTTTGCTTCAAGGACAAGATCAAAAGATCGTCCGAACGCGGCCCGAGCCTTCGGCAGCTCCTACAAGGACCGTATGTGAGTACCCCACGCAACACCCACCTGATCGTAAGCGCCCGGCTGATCTCTGATTTCGGCGCCTTCCTCAACATGGTCGCGCTCGCCACCTACGTCTACCTGCTGAGCAACAGCGCCATGAGCGTCGGCATTTTCCTTGCCTGCCGTGTCGGTGGCGGAATCTTCGCCAGTCTGATTGGCACACGCTTCTACCGGCGCTTGCAGGGCCGCGCGCCGCTGATTGCGTTCGATCTGTTGCGCGCTGCACTGCTGGGGCTGCTGTTGATCACCCCGGCCAGTCAGCAGGCGTGGCTGTTGCCGTTGATTGCCTTCGGCCTCGGTCTGGGTAATTCGATGTTCGCCATCGGCCTCAACAGCCAGTTGCCGCGCTTGATCGAGCCGGCGCAATTGATCAAGGCCAACGCCTGGATCACTTCAGCTTCTTCAGCAGCCATGGTTGGCGGCAGTCTGGTGTCGGGGGTGCTGGTGGCTGCTTTTGGTTTCGAAACGGTCTTCGCCCTCAACGCGCTGACCTATTTACTCGCGGCGCTGCTGATCGTGCCGCTGCGTTTCGAAAAAACCGATATCAGCGAACAGCCGGAGCGCGGTGAATGGTCTGCACTGCGGCAAGGCCTTCGTTCGGCGCCAGTGGTCGCGGCCATGCTCGCGGTGACCATGGCCGACACCTTGGGCAGCGCCGCGCACAACGTCGGCTTCCCGATCATTTCGAAACTGCTCACGCCCGAGGCGGCGAGTGCGACCTTGGGCCTGGCGCTCGCGGTATGGGCCAGCGGCAAATTGCTCGGCGCGCGCATTGCCAGTCACCTCAAGGGCTCGGAGAACAGTCACCTCGAAAGAAGATTTTTCTGCGGCGTGGCGTTGATGTCCTGCGGTTTCATTCTGATGTTCCAGCAGCACAGCCTCGTGGGCCTGCTGCTGTTTGCATTGCCGGCGGGGCTCGGCGATGGCGTGTCCGAAGTCAGCCTGATGTCTCGGCTGCAACGGGAACCTGCGGCATTGCGCCTGCCGATTTTCAGCGTGCTGACCTTGCTGCAGATGAGCGGTTTCGGCATCGGCATGCTGGTCGCCGCGCCGTTCTATGCGTGGTGGACGCCGGGGGCCGTGGTCATGCTGTTCCACGGCATCCCGCTCGGCACCCTGGGCGTGGTGACGCTGTTGCGGATCAGGCGCGGGCGGGTTGCGCGCAGCAGCCCGACGCCAGTTCCTTGAGGATCGGGCAGTCCGGGCGATGGTCGCCGCTGCAATGCTCGACCAGATCCTGCAGGGTGTCGCGCAACTCGCCTAGCTCGCGGATCTTCTGATTCAGCTCGTCGATGTGCTGGCGCGCCAGGGCCTTCACGTCGGCGCTGGCGCGCTGGCGATCCTGCCAGAGGGTCAGCAGCTTGCCGACTTCCTCCAGGGAAAAGCCCAGATCCCGCGAGCGCTTGATGAATGCCAGTGTGTGCAGGTCATCGCTGCCGTACACGCGGTAACCGCTGTCGGTGCGATTGGCCGCTTTGAGCAGGCCGATCGACTCGTAATAGCGGATCATTTTTGCACTCAGGCCACTTTGTCGGGCCGCTTGGCCGATGTTCATCGGTGTTCCTCCAGGTCCTTGGGTTTCCAGGTTTTCAACAGTAGCGCATTGCTCACCACGCTGACGCTCGACAGCGCCATCGCCGCACCGGCCAGCACCGGATTGAGGAAGCCGAACACCGTCAGCGGAATGCCGATCAGGTTGTAGACAAAGGCCCAGAACAGGTTCTGGCGAATCTTTGCGTAGGTCTTGCGGCTGATCTCCAGCGCTGCCGGCACCAGTCGCGGATCGCCGCGCATCAAGGTGATGCCGGCCGCGTGCATGGCGACGTCGGTGCCGCCGCCCATGGCGATGCCGATGTCGGCAGCGGCGAGGGCCGGGGCATCGTTGATGCCGTCGCCGACCATGGCGACCACGCCGGTTTTCTTCAGCTCGGCGACGGTCGCGGCTTTGTCGGCAGGCAGTACTTCGGCGTGGACATTTTGGATCCCCAGAGCCTCGGCCACCACCCGTGCGCTGCCACGGTTGTCGCCGGTCAGCAGGTGGCTGTGGATATCCCGCGCGGCGAGTTGTTGCACCGCCTGCAGGGCGCCGGGTTTGAGCGTGTCACCGAAGGCGAACAGACCCAGAACCTTCGGCTGAGGACTTTGCTCAATCAACCACGACAGTGTGCGGCCTTCGCGTTCCCAGGCCTCGGCGGATGCGCGCAAATCGCCGGCACTCAAAGCGCTTTCGTCGAGCATCCGCCGATTGCCCAGCGCCAGGCGCCGGCCATCCAGCGTGCCGGCGATGCCGCGCCCGGTCAGCGCCTGGCTGTCGCTGACATCGGGCACGTTCAAGCCGCGTTCGGCGGCTGCATCCAGCACCGCTTTGGCCAACGGATGCTCGCTGCCGCGCTGCAAGGCACCGGCCAGTGTCAGCAGATTGTTTTCGTCGCCGTCGACCGCGCTGAAGTGCGCGATACGCGGCGTCCCCGAGGTCAGCGTGCCGGTCTTGTCGAACACCACACTGTTGACTTCGTGGGCACGCTCCAGCGCCTCGGCATCCTTGATCAGAATGCCGTGGCGCGCCGCTACGCCGGTGCCGGCCATGATTGCCGTCGGGGTGGCGAGGCCGAGGGCGCACGGGCAGGCGATCACCAGCACCGCGACGGCATTGATCACCGCAGTTTCCAGCGGCGCGCCGTACAGCCACCAGCCGATCAGCGTGGCCAGGGCGATCAGCAACACGGTCGGCACGAAGATCTGGCTGACCTTGTCCACCAGTTTCTGGATCGGCGTTTTCGCCGCTTGCGCGTCCTCGACCAGGCGAATGATCCGCGCCAGCACGGTTTCCGCGCCGAGCGCCTGGGTGCGCACCAGCAAACGACCTTCGCCATTGATCGCGCCGCCGGTGACCTTGTCGCCCGGTTGTTTCGGCACCGGCAGGCTTTCGCCGCTGATCAGCGCCTCGTCCGCGTGGCTCTGGCCTTCGACGACTTCGCCATCGACCGGGAAGCGTTCGCCGGGTTTGACCAGCACCAGATCGTCGAGGCGCAGGGCGCTGATCGCAACGTCCTGCTCACGCCCGTCGACCACTTGAATCGCGCGCTCCGGCCGCAGTGCTTCAAGGGCGCGGATGGCGCTGGCGGTCTGGCGTTTGGCGCGGCTCTCGAGGTATTTGCCGAGCAGCACCAGGGCAATGACCACGGCCGAGGCCTCGAAATACAGATGCGGCATGCGTCCGCCGGCGCTGGCCCATTCATAGACGCTCAGCCCATAACCGGCGCTGGTGCCGAGGGCGACGAGCAGGTCCATGTTGCCGGCGCCGGCGCGAACGGCTTTCCATGCCGCGACATAAAAGCGTGCGCCGAAGATGAATTGCACGGGGGTGGCGAGGGCGAATTGCGCCCAGGCCGGGAGCATCCAGTGAATGCCGAACGGTTGCAGCAACATCGGCAGCACCAGCGGCAGGGCGAGGGCGATCGCACAGATCAATGCCCAGCGCTCGCGGTGCAGGCGTTTTTGCTGGTCATCGGACTGTGGCCGTTCGGCTTGCCAGACGCTGGCCGAGTAACCGGCCTTGCTCACGGCGTCGAGCAGGGTTTGCGCATCGACCTGGCCGAGCAATTCGATGTGCGCACGTTCGTTGGCCAGATTGACGCTGACGCTGCTCACGCTTGGGACTTTGTTCAGGGCACGTTCGACGCGGCCGACGCAGGACGCGCAGGTCATGCCGTCGATGCTCAATTCGACGGTTTGCCGGGGCACGCTGTAACCGGCGCGCTCCACGGCCTGCATCAGCGCCGGCAGGCTGTCGCCGGGCGCCTGCACCCGGGCCTGTTCGGTGGCGAGGTTGACGCTGACGGCACTGGCGCCGCTGACCTTGCGCAGCGCCCGCTCGACGCGCCCGGCGCAACTGGCGCAGGTCATGCCGGCAATCGGCAGATCGAAAGTGGTGGATTGGGACATCGGTCGCGCTCCCTGTAGTGGATGCCTACAAGGATCAACCTTGCCACGCGGGCAAGGTCAAGCACCATTATTCAACGCGCTGCAAAACAAACTGTGGGAGCGAGCCTGCTCGCGAATGCGGTGCATCATTCAGCAATCATGTTGACTGATCCGGCGCTTTCGCGGGCAGGCTCGCTCCCACAGGTCGAGGCGGTTGCTCAATAACCCAGACCAGCCGGCTTGAGGTACACGCCTTCGGCATTCATCGCCAGGCGGAACTTCAGCACATCCCCGGCGTGCAGCACGACTTCCTGCGAACCCGGCGCCAGCATGCCGGGATTGCAACCCGGTGCCTGGCCCGGCAGCAGTTTCAAGCGCAGCGAAACCTTGCCCGGCGGCAGGTTGAACGAAGTGCTCTGCTCCTGGAACAGGCGCGCCGAGAGCTGGTCCTGAATGTATACGCCGATCTCGCACGAAGTCGCGACTTCGAGGCGTTCGCGGGAAATGATCAGTACCGCGTAATCCTCACCGGCGGCTTGCACCTGCGGGACGGCGGCGAAAAGGCTGAGCAAGCCAAACAGGCTCAAAGCTGACCAGCGCATGGCTGAATCTCCTGAATTTCAGTCATTGATGCATGCAGCTTGGCCGAGCGCAGCGCTGATTGCCAGCCCGGCAGTTTTGTGCAGAACTTGACCTTGCCATCGTGGCAAGCTCGAGACTGCCGGCAACCCCACTCAAAGGAGTCTTCCCATGCAAGTGTTCAACGTTCAAGGCATGTCCTGCGGTCATTGCGTCAAAGCCATTACCCAAGCGGTGCAGGCGCTGGATCCGGCCGCCAGCGTGCGCGTCGATCTGGCTGCCAGGGAAGTCGGCGTCGAAAGCACGCTGACTGAAGATCAGGTCGTCGCGGCGATTCGCGAAGAGGGTTATGACGTGAAGCTCGTCTGAAACTGATCGTTAGCGAGCTATCGGAATGTTCAAGGCGTCCGAGCGCGGCTAGACTGTCGTGCTGCGACTTGCCCACCTGGATGCCTGATGAACTTCCGCACGATTTTGATACTCGGCGCCTTGAGCGCCTTCGGTCCTTTGGCGATCGACTTCTATTTGCCTGCCTTCCCGGCCATGGCGCTGGCGTTCGGTACCGATGAGCAGCATGTCCAGCTGACGCTGGCGGCGTATTTCCTTGGTCTGTCCCTGGGCCAACTGGCTTATGGGCCGATTTCCGATCGTTTTGGCCGGCGGCTTCCGCTGCTCAGCGGCGTTGCTCTGTTCACCCTGGCGTCATTGGCCTGCGCCTATGCGCCGAACCTGGAATGGCTGATCGGCGCGCGTTTCGTCCAGGCATTGGGCGGTTGCGCGGGGATGGTGATTTCCCGCGCGGTGGTTGCCGACAAGTGCGACGCGGTCGGCTCGGCGAAGGTGTTTTCCCAATTGATGCTGGTGATGGGCCTGGCGCCGATTCTGGCGCCGATGCTCGGTGGTCTGCTGGTCAACACCACGGGTTGGCAGTCGATCTTTCTGGTGCTCACCGGGTTCAGTGCGGCGGCAGGTCTGGCGGTGGCATTAGGATTGCCGGAAAGCATGCCGGCCCATGTGCCGCGCCAGCCGTTGTCCGGTGCATTGCGCCAGTACGGGCGACTGGTCAAGGATTCGGTCTACCTTGGCCACGCCCTGACCGGCGGCATCGCCATCGCCGGGATGTTTGCCTACATCGCCGGTTCACCGTTTGTGTTCATCAAGCTCTACGGCGTACCCGCCGAGCATTTCGGTTGGCTGTTCGGCACCAACGCGGCGGGCTTCATTCTGGTGGCGCAGGTCAATGCACGCCTGCTCGCCAAGCGTGGCCCGGCGTTTTTGCTGGTGCGCGCGGTGTGGGTGTATTTCCTCGCCGGCCTGACCTTGCTGGCGGTCAGCGCAATGCGCCCAGAGGCATTGTGGCCGTTGCTGATTCCGCTGTTCATTTGCATCGCCAGCCTCGGCTGCATCATTCCTAACGCCTCGGCTTGCGCAATGAACGGCCAGGGCGCCCGCGCCGGCAGTGCGTCGGCGATGCTCGGTTGCCTGCAATTCAGCATCGCCGCCGGTGCCGCCGCATTGGTGGGGGTGTTGCACGATGGCAGCGCCGTGCCGATGGCCATGGTCATCAGCCTGTGCGGTCTGCTGGTGGTGAGCGTCGCGCTGCTCACCCGGCGTCTGCAGAATGCCCGGACACTGGCGCAAGCCCAGGTGTGAAAGTTCTGGTTTGACTGCTGAGCTTTGCAGCTCAGCCTGCGGCGCGCTGCTGGCTGGGTTCGGGGATCCGGTGGGGGGCGCAGAGTCGCGCTTCTAGGGTGCGAGTAAAGGCCAGGGCCTCGGCTTCACTGCGAAAGGTCACGACATGCTGGTCCAGGCGCACCTGCCATTGGGACTTTGCCACTTCTTTTATCAGGATCTTCATTGCTGACCTCCCTTGCGTAAAAGATGTATCGCAGAGGCTTCGATTGTAGACCCCAATACCCGCGCAATTGTGACAAGGGTCAAGCAACTGACTGACGGCAAAAACCTCGGCAGCCCGTGTAGGAGCTGCCGAAGGCTGCGATCTTTTGACTTTAGAAACCTTCTAAAACAATTTTCCCCTTGGCCTTGCCGCTTTCCAGCAGCTCATGGGCGCGGCGCAGATTGGCCGCGTTGATCACGCCGAAGTGCTCGCCCAAGGTGGTCTTCAAGGTGCCGGCGTCGATCAGCTCGGCGACGCGGTTGAGCAACTTGTGCTGTTCGATCATGTCCGGCGTTTCGAACAGCGAGCGGGTGTACATGAACTCCCAGTGCAGCGACAGGCTCTTGCGCTTGAGCAGGCTGATGTCGAGGGACTTCGGATCGTCGATCAGTGCCAGTTTGCCTTGCGGCGCGAGGGCTTCGACCAGTTGCGGCAGATGCTGATCGGTCTGGGTCAGGCTGGCGACGTGGGTCACGCTGGCGATGCCGGCGCGCTTCAACTCTTCGCTCAGCGGCTGGCTGTGATCGATGACCAGGTCGGCACCGAGTTCGCTGACCCAGTCACGAGTTTGCGCACGGGAGGCGGTACCGATGACTTTCAGGCCGGTCAATTGCTTGGCCAGTTGGGTAAGGATCGAGCCCACACCGCCCGCCGCTCCGACTATCAGCAGGTTCTGGCTCTGGTCGGCGCTGCCTTCGCTGATTTGCAGACGCTCGAAGAGCAATTCCCACGCAGTGATCGCGGTCAGCGGCAGCGCAGCGGCTTCGGCAAAACCGAGGGACTTGGGCATGTGCCCGACAATGCGCTCATCAACCACGTGCAGCTCGCTGTTGCCACCGGCCCGGGCGATCGATCCGGCGTAGAACACTTTGTCGCCAGCCTTGAACAGGGTGACGTCACTGCCGACAGCCTTGACCACACCGGCAACGTCCCAGCCCAGCACTTTTGCCGCGCCGTTTTCCGGCGCCGCGTTCTGCCGCACTTTGGTATCGACCGGGTTGACCGAGATGGCTTTGACTTCCACCAACAGGTCGCGCGGGCCGGCGACCGGCTCTGGCAGTTCAATGTCCTGCAGGGATTTGGCGTCGTTGATCGGCAGGCACGCGTAATAGGCGATGGCTTTCATAAGTGGCTCCGTACGGTTGTTAGAAGAGGGAATCAGGCAATCGCGCCGAGGCGCTTGAGCTGGAAGTGTTCGATGCTGTGGCCGGCGCTGGCCTGGAAATTCTGAAAATGCGCGCTGGCGTTGTGCGCCTCAAGCACCTCATCACTGGCCCACTGCTCGATCACATAAAAAACCTGTGGATCGGCAAGGTCGCGGTGCAGGTCGTACTGGCCACAACCCGGCTCGGCGCGGCTTGGTTCGACGAGGGCACGCAGCGCCTGTTCGAGAACGTCCTGCTGGCCGGATTTGGCGGTTAGTGTGGCGATAGCGGTAAAGGACTGGGACATGCGCGGACTCCAGAGAATCGGATGAATTCGATGGAAGCCATCATTGGCTATTTCTCTGCGCGATAAAACCGGCTAAAAGAGCAGGCTCTTTCAATTTTTTTTTGATAATGGAGGCTGCGCATGCTGCGTTTTGATGATTTGCAGTTGTTTGTCCGCGCTGCCGATCTGGGCAGCCTGTCGGCTGCGGCGCGGGTGATGGACATGTCCGCCGCCGTGGCCAGCGCGGCACTCAAGCGCATCGAGCAGCAGCTCGGCGCGCGCCTGCTGGCGCGTTCGACTCGCAGCCTGCGCCTCACCGCCGAGGGCGAAGGCTTCCTCGAATATGCCCGCGCCGCCCTGAGCAATCTCGACGAAGGGCGTCGCTTGCTCGCCAGCGGCCAGGATCAGGTCAGCGGAATTCTGCAGCTGTCGGCGCCTTCGGATTTCGGGCGCAATCTGCTGCTGCCGTGGCTCGACGCGTTCCAGCGTGAACACCCGAAACTGACGGTGCGGCTGTTGCTCGGCGACCGCATTGCCGACCTCTTCCGGCAACCGGTGGACATCGCCCTGCGCTATGGCGAGCCGGAAGATTCCAGCCTGATCGCCCTGCCCATTGCCCCACACAATCGCCGCGTGTTGTGCGCCTCTCCTGATTATCTGGCCCGGCATGGCGAGCCGCGTCAGCTCGAGCAATTGGCCCAGCACAACTGTCTTTTATACATGCTTGGCAGCCGCGTTCACGACCACTGGAGTTTTCACGATGGCAAGCGCGAAGTCGGCCTGACCGTCAGCGGCGATCGCTTCAGTGATGACGCCGACGTGGTGCGGCTATGGGCGCTGGCCGGTGCCGGGATCGCCTATAAGTCATGGCTCGACGTTGGTACCGATGTGCTCGCCGGGCGCCTCAAAGTGCTGATGCCGGAACTGCTGTGTGAGCGCGCACCGCTGAATCTGTTGTGCGCCCATCGCGCACAATTGAGTAAGCCGGTGAACCTGCTGAGGGAGATGCTCGCCAGCCGTTGCGCCGAATTGGGTAGTCAATTTCCCGCTTTTCTCAAAGTTGATCATTAGTCGCAGGCAAATAGAGAAATTTCTCTCAGGAACAATCGCCACCTGCGCAGGCCCGGGCGCAGGACGTCTGGCTTAACCCGCTTATACTAGCGCCCGCCTCATGCTTGCACTGACACCTGGCGCGCAGATCCCGTAACGCGTTGCCGGCTTTTGGTGGCGGTTGCAACTTCTGCTGCAAGGTTGTGTGCCGGAGCAACGGGTGTCGGTGGCAGGCCTTGCCCCGATCCAGGGCGGTTTTCGCGTGTTGGCCAATCACCCATTAGCGGCCAAGATGTCTCCGAGCGGTAGACGATACGATTCGACAGGGAGTGAACAAATGGAAAATGCACCGTGCATCAGCCAGATCGCGACATTGCTGGCCGACCCCAAGCGCAGCGCGATGATGTGGGCGTTGATGGATGGCTCGGCGCGGCAAGCCGAAGAGCTGGCGTTGCTCGCCGGGCTCTCGCCGTCGTCGGCCAGTGCGCATCTGGGGCGATTGTCCGCAGGTGGACTGTTGAACATCGAGATGCGTGGGCGTAAACGCTTCTTCCGCTTGGCAGCCCCGGAGGTGGGCGCGGCGATCGAGGCACTGGCCAGCGCCACCATTGCCAGCGCGCCACGGCAAATCCCCGCTGCGCTGAAACGCACCACGCCGATGGTCAGGCCACAGGCGGCGCCGTCTTCGTTGTTGCGCGCGCGGTTTTGCGACGATCATCTGGGCGGCACCCTGGCAGCTGATCTGTATCAGCGCCTGCTCGATGCCGGCTGGATCGAACAAGTTGAGCAACGTGTGGTGGTCACTCACAAGGGGTCCACCCGACTGGCCCAGCGCGGCGTGTTTATCCAGGCCCTGGCGCACCGCAACGTGCAGGTCGCCTGCGCCTGCCCGGACTGGAGCGAGCGCCGCCCGCACATGGGCGGCTCACTGGGCGCGGCGCTGCTGCAGTTGTTCATGCAGTCCGGCTGGCTGACCTTGCCCAACGATTCCCGCGCCTTGCAGTTGACGACCACCGGCCAGCGCGAAATCCATCGCTTCGCTGCCGAGACCGAGCTGGAAACAGCGTTCTAGAGCGACAGCCTGGACTGAGCAGACGATCAACGTCGTCTATGACTGTGAACAGGTCGCATCCAGTACGACCTCTGAATGACCATCCCGCACACTTGATCCGGGGATTTTTCCGGATGGGGGAGCGCAACATGAATACACAACGCTTTAGCGCGGCTGAGCGCCTCGAACGGCTACCGCTCAGCGGTTATCACCGCGTCATCTTCATCATCATCGCCTTGGCGTTTTTCTTCGATTCCATGGATCTGGCGATGATGACTTTCCTGCTCGGCTCAATCAAAGCCGAATTCGGCCTGAGCAGTGCACAGGCAGGGCTGCTGGCCAGTTCGAGCTTTTTCGGCATGGTGCTGGGGGCGTCGCTGTCGGGGATGCTTGCCGACCGCTTCGGGCGCAAACCGGTGTTTCAGTGGAGCATCGTGCTGTGGGGCGTGGCCAGTTACCTGTGCTCGACGGCGCAGACGGTGGAGACGCTGACGCTATTTCGCATCCTGCTGGGCATCGGCATGGGCATGGAATTTCCCATCGCGCAATCGATGCTGTCGGAGCTGATTCCTGCGCAACGACGCGGACGCTACATCGCGCTGATGGACGGCTTCTGGCCGCTGGGTTTTGTCGCGGCAGGCGTGCTCTCGTACTTCCTGCTGCCGCTGATTGGCTGGCGCGATATCTTTCTGGTGCTGGCGGTGCCGGCGGTGTTTGTCCTGGCGATCCGTTTTTTCATTCCCGAATCACCGCGCTGGCTGGAACAGGCCGGGCGGGACGCCGACGCGGACAAGGTGTTGAACGGCATCGAAGCGCGGGTGCGTGCTTCGCTGGGCGCTGCAGCTTTGCCGGAACCGGTTCGTTTGCCCCGCACGGTGACGCCACCGGGCAATTTCTTCTCGGCACTCAAGCAGATCTGGTCGCCGCAATATCGCCAGCGCACGACGATGATCTGGAGTCTGTGGTTCTTTGCTTTGCTGGGTTTCTACGGGCTGACCTCATGGCTCAGCGCGTTGCTGCAGCAGTCGGGTTTTGCCGTGACGCAATCGGTGTATTACACCGTGCTGATTTCGCTCGGCGGGATTCCCGGCTTCCTCATGGCGGCATGGTTGGTCGAGCGTTGGGGGCGTAAGCCGGTGTGCATCGTCACCCTGCTCGGCGGCGGGGTGATGGCGTTTCTCTATGGGCAGAGCGCGGTGTTCGGCGGCAACGTCGCGTTGCTGATCGGTACCGGATTGTTGATGCAGTTCTTTCTGTTCGGCATGTGGGCGGTGCTCTACACCTACACGCCGGAGCTGTACCCGACCTCGGCACGGGCAACCGGCTCGGGATTTGCTTCGGCGATTGGCCGCGTCGGCTCGCTGCTCGGGCCACTGGTGACCGGGCTGGTGTTCCCGATTACCGGGCAGGGCGGCGTGTTCGCGCTCGGCGCGGCGTGCTTCGCGATCGCGGCGGGCGTGGTGTGGCTGTTCGGGATGGAGACGCGGGGCAAGACCCTGGAAGAGCTTACCGAGTGAACATCGATATGAATGTGGGAGCGAGCCTGCTCGCGAAAGCGGTGTTTCATTCAACGAAAATGTTGACTGACACTCCCTCTTCGCGAGCAGGCTCGCTCCCACATTGGTTTTGCGGTGTTGCTTAAGGTTTTACCAACCGCGCATCCAGGCTGTTCTGCGCCAGGCGTTTGGCCTGATCCTGGGTCATGCCCAGATGCTCGTGCAGCGCATGGAAGTTCTCGGTCACGTACCCGCCGAAATACGCCGGGTCATCGGAGTTCACCGTGACCTTCACGCCGCGCTCGAGCATGTCGAGGATGTTGTGCTGCGACATGTGATCGAACACGCAGAGCTTGGTGTTCGACAGCGGGCACACGGTCAGCGGAATCTGCTCGTCGATGATCCGCTGCATCAGGCGCTCGTCCTCGATGGCGCGCACGCCATGGTCGATGCGCTGGATTTTCAGCAGGTCGATGGCTTCCCAGATGTACTCCGGTGGGCCTTCTTCACCGGCGTGGGCGACGGTCAGGAAGCCTTCGTCGCGGGCGCGATCGAAGACGCGTTTGAACTTGCTCGGCGGATGGCCCATCTCGGAACTGTCGAGACCGACCGCGACAAACGCATCACGGAACGGCAGCGCCTGATCGAGGGTTTTCTGTGCTTCGTCTTCGCTGAGGTGGCGCAGAAAGCTGAGGATCAAACCGCTGCTGATGCCCAGTTGCGTCTCGCCATCCTTAAGCGCGGCGGCGATGCCGTTGAGCACCACTTCGAACGGGATGCCCCGGTCGGTGTGGGTCTGCGGATCGAAGAACGGTTCGGTGTGAATCACGTTCTGTGCTTTGCAGCGCAGCAGGTAGGCCCAGGTCAGGTCGTAGAAATCCTGCGAGGTGCGCAGCACATCGGCGCCCTGGTAATACAGGTCGAGAAACTCCTGCAGATTGTTGAAGGCGTAGGCCTTGCGCAGGGTTTCGACGTCGCTCCACGGCAGGGCGATCTTGTTGCGCTCGGCCAGGGCGAACAGCAGTTCAGGCTCCAGCGAACCTTCCAGATGCAGGTGCAGTTCGGCTTTGGGCAGGGCGTTGAGCCAGTCGTACATAGTCTTTTCTCATCAGGTGCAATGCCGGCATTCTACAGAGGCTGGCCGCAACAATTGGCAAAACCTGACCAGGTGATCGATCAAACCGCCTCTTGCTCGCGGCGATAGGCGTAGGTATCGGCGAAGCGCGACAGCAGGAATTCAGCACAGGTGGTGGTCGGATATTTCGCCGGATGCTGTGGGTCCTGGCAACCGGGCAGGCATTCGATGCGCGTGTCCGGGTGCGGTTCGGCGAAAAACGGCATCGAATAACGATCCACCCCTAGCGGGCTGATCACCCGATGCGGGGTTGAGCGATAACGGTCGTTGCTCCAGCGCGCCATCATGTCGCCGAGGTTGACCACGAAAGTGCCGTCAATCGGTGGTGCATCGATCCATTCACCTTTGACGTTCTTTACCTGCAAACCGCCGGCGCTGTCCTGGTAGAGCAAAGTGATGCAGCCGTAATCGGTGTGGGCGCCGGCACCTTGTTGCTCGGCGGAGCTGGCGGTGTGACGCGGCGGGTAATGGATCATGCGCAACACGCTGACCGGTTCGACAAAACGCGAATCGAAAAAGTCGCGTTCGATGCCCAGCGCAATGGTCATCGCCCGCAACAGGGTTTGCGCCAGTGCCTGCATGTCGAGGTAATGCTGCTCCATCAGAGCGGCCCAACCGGGTTGCGCCGGATGGCGATTGGGGCCGCGCAAGGGTTTTTCCGCCAGCACCTCAGGATGCTCGGCCGGCAGGTGCAGGCCCATGTCGAAGGTTTCCTTCAGATCACTGGGTTTGTCCGGGTCCAGTTGCTCGGTGGCAATCGCCCCGTAGCCGCGATGGTGGCGAGTCTGGGTAATGTCGATCTTCAGTTTTTCCGCAGCGGGCAGGGCGAAGAAGCGCTGGGCGTGATCGAGCAGATCGTCGATGCGCTGTGCCGAGATCGGATGGCCCTTGATGTAGAAAAAGCCCCACTCGCGACAGGCTTGGTCGATTTGTTCGGCCACCGCAGGCCAGGCGTTTTCGTCGTCGCTATAGAGCGGGCTGATATCAATGATCGGAAGCTGATCCATACACAATCCTTGAATACGCTGTGTTTCCAATGTGGGAGCGAGCCTGCTCGCGAAGAGGGAGTGTCAGACAACATTTTTGTTTAATGACACACCGCTTCCGCGAGCAGGCTCGCTCCCACAGGGTTTTGTGTGGTGAATCGGGGGACTACTTCGGCATTTCGGCCTTCATGCCCTCAACGTAATAATTCATCGATGCCAGTTCCGCATTGGTGGCGCTGACCCCTGCAGGGATTTTTTCCACGCCGGCCTGATCCTTGATCGGCCCGGTAAACGGCTGCAACGCGCCGCTCTTGATGTCGGCGATCAACTGCTCGGCCTCGGCTTTCACCGGCGCCGGCACCAGATCGCTGATCGGCAGTTCCACCGTACCTTCCTTCAGCCCGCCCCAGTAATCCTGGGATTTCCAGGTGTGGTCGATCACGCTCTGCGTCGCTTGAATATAGTGTGGCGCCCAGTCGTTGACGATTGAGGTCAGCACCGCTTTCGGGCCGAAGTGGGCCATGTCCGAGGCGTAGCCCACGGCATACACGCCGCGCCGTTCGGCAGCCTGGATCGGCGCCGGGCTGTCGGTGTGCTGGAACACCACGTCGACGCCCTGGTCGATCAGCGCGTTGGCGGCGTCGGCTTCCTTGCCCGGATCGAACCAGGAGTTGACCCACACCACTTTGATTTCGGTGCCCGGGTTGTACTTGTTCAAGGCCAGCTGGATGGCGTTGATGTCGCGGATCACTTCCGGAATCGGAAACGAGGCGACGTAGCCGATTTTCCTGGTCTTGGTCATCTTCGCCGCGAGGAAACCGCCGACGTAACGGCCCTCGTAAGTGCGCGCCAGGTAAGTGCCGAGGTTCTTGTCCTGCTTGTAGCCGGTGGCGTGTTCGAACGTCACCTTGGGAAACTGTTTGGCGACTTTCACCGTCGGGTTCATGTAGCCGAAAGAGGTGGTGAAAATCAGGTCGTATTTGTCCTTGGCCATGTTGCGGATCACCCGCTCGGCGTCGGCGCCCTCGGCGACGTTTTCCACGTAGTTGGTGGTGATCTGCGTGCCGAGTTTTTCCGCCAGGGCCTTGCGCCCCTGTTCGTGCTGATACGTCCAGCCGTGGTCACCGATCGGGCCGATGTAGACGAAACCGACTTTCAGCGGATCGGCAGCGCTGGCGCTCAGGCTGATTCCCAGACCGATGGCGGCGTACAGCAGTTTGTGCAGCGGACGTATTGGCATGAACCCGAACTCCATTTTGTTGTGTGTGCTCAGGGCCAATGCAAATTGCTGACCAACAGGACAATAAATAATCCACAACCGCAGTGCGGCCTTCGCGAGCAGGCTCGCTCCCACAGGGGGATCGCATTTCAATGTGGGAGCGAGCCTGCTCGCGAAGAGGACGGCAAGGCCAATAAAAGTGCATGCCTGAATCCAGCTGCCATCGCGTGGTGCGCAAAGATGTAACGAAACGTTAGCGGCGCGCGGCAGTCAGTAGCTCATCAGCTCTTTTCGGCAAAAGGCCCGTCATGCTCTCGATCCTCAAACAAGAAAGCTTCCTGCTGCTGGCAGTCCTTGCCGCGTGCGTCGCTTACCCACTGGAACACTGGCTGCTGCACAGCGGCCAGATCGTCGCGCTGGGCGGCGGTCTGCTGCTGATTGCCTTCATCGTCGCCGCGTCGATGCGCGTCGCTCATCACGCCGAACTGCTGGCGGAAAAAGTCGGTGATCCCTACGGCACGATGATCCTCACGCTCTCGGCGGTGTTGGTTGAAGTGGTGATCCTGGCGATCATGATGAGCAACGAAGCCTCGGCAACACTGGTGCGCGACACGATTTACTCAGCGGTCATGCTTGACATCAACGGCATCCTCGGCCTCGCCGCACTGATGGGCGGGATCAAACACGGCGAGCAGTCCTACAACGACGATTCGGCGCGCAGCTACAGCGTCATGATCCTCACCGCGATGGGCGTGTCGATGGTGGTCCCGGAGTTCATTCCCGAGGCCAACTGGAAGATGTATTCGGCGTTCACCATCGGCGCGATGATGGTGCTGTATGCGCTGTTCCTGCGCATGCAGGTCGGCCCGCACAGTTACTTTTTCAGCTACAGCTACCCGGACAAACGCCGCAAGAAAGAGCCGGTCGAGCAGGAGCCGAAACCGGTCAGCCTGGCGCTGTCGGTTGGCATTCTGGTGTCGGGGGTGGTGATCATCGGCGCACTGGCCGAGGTGATGTCCAAGACCCTCGATCTGGGCCTGGAAGGCACGGGCGCGCCGCCGGTGATCACGGCGATTCTGGTGGCAGCGATTTCCGCCGCGCCGGAAATTCTCACCGCACTGCGTGCAGCGCTGGCCAATCGTATGCAGTCGGTGGTCAACATCGCGATGGGTGCGTCACTGTCGACGGTGATTCTCACCGTGCCGGTGATGGAAGCGATGGCGCTGTACACCGGCCAGCCGTTTCAAATGGCGATGACCCCGGTACAGACAGTGATGATCTTCATCACCCTCATCGTCAGTGCGATCAACCTCAATGACGGCGAGACCAACGCCATTGAGGGCATGACGCACTTTGTGCTGTTTGCCACGTTCATCATGCTATCCCTGCTGGGCCTATAGGGACGCTGAAAACCTGTAGGAGCGGGCTTGCTCGCGAAAGCGGTGTGTCATCCAACAAACATGTTGTCTGACGCTCCCTCGTCGCGAGCAGGCTCGCTCCCACAGTTTTGAACGGCGGCGACTCAGGTACCGGCGATCAACTGCCGAGCCGCCTGGCTGTGATCGGCGATCAGACCTTTCAGGTCCAACCCTTCAACCTGCCCATCAACCACACGCCACTTGCCCCCGATCATCACCCGATCCGCTCGGTCAGCGCCGCACAGCAGCAACGCCGAAATCGGATCATGGCTACCGGAGAAGCGCAGTTCATCGAGCTTGAACAACGCCAGATCCGCCTGTTTGCCCACGGCGATTTCGCCAATGTCGGTTCGGCCCAAAAGGCTCGCCGAACCCTTGGTCGCCCAGCCCAGCACGCGCTCCGGGGTGATCTTTTCGGCGCCGTAACGCAGGCGCTGGATGTACAGAGCCTGACGCGCTTCGAGGATCATGTTTGAAGCATCGTTGGACGCTGAACCGTCAACGCCAAGACCGAACAGCGCGCCGGCGTCGGTCAGCTCGATGCTCGGGCAGATGCCGGACGCCAGGCGCATGTTCGAGCTTGGGCAGTGGCAGATGCCGGTACCGGCCTGGCCGAGGCGGGCGATTTCGTCGGGGTTGAAATGAATACCGTGGGCCAGCCAGGTACGCGGGCCGAGCCAGCCGACGCTGTCCAGGTAATCGACGGTGCGCAGACCGAAGCGTTGCAGGCAGAAGTCTTCTTCATCGAGGGTTTCAGCAAGGTGGGTGTGCAGACGCACATCAAGCTTGTTTGCCAGATCAGCGCTGGCCGACATGATTTCCGGGGTCACTGAAAACGGCGAACACGGCGCCAGGGCGATCTGGATCTGCGCGCCGTCGCCACGCTCGTGGTACTCGTGAATCAGCCGCTGGCTGTCATCAAGAATCACCTGACCTTCCTGCACCGTTTGTTGCGGAGGCAGGCCGCCGTCCTTCTCGCCGAGGCTCATCGAACCACGGGTGAGCATGGCGCGCATGCCCAGCTCACGCACCGTTTCGACCTGCACGTCGATGGCGTTCTCCAAACCGTCCGGGAACAGGTAGTGATGGTCGGCAGCTGTGGTGCAACCCGAGAGCAGCAATTCGGCCAGCGCGACTTTGGTGGCGAGGGCGAGTTTTTCAGGCGTCAGCCGTGCCCATACCGGGTACAGGGTTTTCAGCCACGGGAACAGCGGCTGATTGACCACCGGCGCCCAGGCGCGGGTCAGGGTCTGATAGAAGTGATGGTGAGTGTTGATCAGGCCCGGCAGGATCACATGCTCGCGGGCATCGAACACTTCATTGCAAGGCGCCGACGGCTGCTGACCGGCGGCGAGGACTTCGACGATCACACCGTCTTGCACGACAAGGCCGCCACGGGCATCAAGCTCGTTGGAGGTGAAAATGGCGAGGGGATTTTTTAACCAGGTACGGGTCGCAGGCATTGTGGCCGGCTCCTCTGAAAGTTGGGTTCAGGGTTGCCAGCTCAGTGATGCCCTGTCTGCTGATCCAGGGTCGCCGCGAAGGACGAGGCGCGCAGTTTCAAACAAATTGCAGCAGTGGGCAAGCCCAACCCGACCATTCACCATCACTCCCTGTGGGAGCGAGCCTGCTCGCGAAGGCGGCATGTCAGTCGATAAAGATTTACCTGACAGATCGTATTCGCGAGCAGGCTCGCTCCCACATCGGGATTTTCAGTGCTTACCAGGGAATGGTTTCACCCTTGTAATTGACGAAGTGATGCCCGCCCTTGCCGGTGAACGCATTGACCTGATCGATCAGCCCGCGGGTGCTGGTCTCGACGTCAAGATCGGCGCCTTCGCCGCCCATGTCGGTCTTCACCCAGCCTGGGTGCAGGGACAGTACGGTGAGTTTCTGCTCACCCAGCTGCGTGACGAAACTGTTGGTCATCGAATTCAGCGCCGCTTTGCTCGCCTTGTACAATGCCAGCTCCGGCGCGTCGGGCATGGTCACGCTGCCGAGCACCGAACTCATGAACGCCAGCACGCCGCTGCCGTCGCGGATCTGCCCGACGAAACGCTGGGCCAGATTGATCGGCGCCACCGCGTTGGTGAAAAACAGCTGCCCGACCTCGGCCAGGGTTGCGCCGCCCGGCGTCTGCACGTCCGGGCCTTTGACCCCGGCGTTGACGAACAACAGATCGAAGGTTTCGCCCTTGAGCTTCTGGCTCAGGGCGATCACTGCTTGCTGATCGTCCATGTCGAGCTTCTCGATGCGCACGTCACCCAGCGCTTGCAGCGCCTCGGCCTTTTGCAGATTGCGCACCGTCGCGGTCACTTGCCAGCCATCGCCCAGCAGGGTCTTCACCAGACCGAGGCCCAAGCCGCGGGAGGCGCCGATGATCAGTGCGTTTTTTGCCTGAGACATGATGGGTTTCCTTGAAAGTCAGCATTCAGGATTCAATGGACACGCCTGACCGAGGCGCAGTTGCAGCGCTTGGCGAAAAACAGGCTTTGATCCCGGAGCATACTCCAGGCTTCTTGAGTTTCTCGAGGGTGTTTGATCAGAAATAGTTGTGGGTCGTGGTCCAGGTGCTGCCGGTGCGGACGCCTTCGCGAGCAGGCTCGCTCCCACGCTTGCCCGCGTTCACTCAGATCCCCTGTGGGAGCGAGCCTGCTCGCGAAGAGGCCCGCTCTGACAACGATCAGTGTCCCGATTGCCACGGTTGCCCCAACGAAACCGGCGCATACAGACGAGTGCGCACGGCATCGCGGGACAGCAGCACCAGCACCAGAATCGTCGCCACATACGGCAGCATCGCGAGCAGGCTCGAAGGAATCGCCAGCCCCAATCCCTGCGCCACCAAGTGCAGGATGCTGGCGAGGCCGAACAGGTACGCCCCAAGCAACAACCGCCACACCCGCCAACTGGCAAACACCACCAGCGCCAAGGCGATCCAGCCGCGTCCGGCGGTCATGTTTTCTGCCCACATCGGCGTGTAGGCCAGCGACAGATACGCCCCGGCCAGCCCGGCCATTGCTCCGCCAAACAGCACCGCCAATGTACGCACGGTCAGCACTGGCAAGCCCATCGCGCTGGCCGCATCCGGGTTTTCACCGACCGCTTGAATGATCAGGCCGACACGGCTTTTGATGATCACCCACGCCACCAGCGCAAACAGCGCGAACGACAGATACACCAGCAGATCCTGAGCAAACAGCATCCGCCCGATCAGTGGAATCTCACTCAGATACGGAACCGCCAAAGGCTCGAAACCCGCCAGCGGCTTACCCACCCAGGCCGCGCCGACAAACGTCGACAGGCCCACGCCGAAGATCGTCAGCGCCAGCCCGGTGGCGACCTGATTGGCGTTGAACACCAGCGCGACCAGGGCAAACAGTGACGACAACAACATCCCCGCCAACATCGCCAGCAGCACACCCAGCCACAGGTTGCCGCTGTTCAGCGCGACGATAAAACCGATCACCGCACCGAACAGCATCATGCCTTCCTGGCCGAGGTTGAGGACGCCGCTTTTCTCGCAGATCAACTCACCCAAGGCCACCAGCAACAGCGGCGTGCCGCAGCGAACCATGGCATAGAAAATATTGCTCAACAGATCGATATCCATTACAGCGCTCCGGCGGTTACGGCAGGGGTCGAGGCGCGCCGGGTCCAGCGCAGTTTCAGACGTGGCCGATAGAGAATCAGCACGTCACAGGCGAGCAGGAAAAACAGCATCATGCCCTGGAACAACTGGGTGATCGCTTGCGGCAGATTGAGCGACATCTGCGCGCTTTCGCCGCCGATGTACAGCAGCGCCATGAGCAGGCTCGAGAACAGAATGCCGAGCGGATTCAACCGTCCGAGAAACGCCACGGTGATCGCCGCGTAGCCATAGCCCGGCGACACCTGCGGCACCAGTTGGCCGATCGGCCCGGTCACTTCGCAGACCCCGGCGAGCCCGGCCAGACCACCGCTGATCAACAGCGCCAGCCAGATCAGGCGCTTCTCGCGAAAGCCGACAAAACCTGCCGCACGCTTGTCCAGCCCGAGCACTTTGATCTGGAAACCGATAAAGCTTTTCTGCAACAACACCCACACCGCGACCAGCGCGAGCAGGGCGAAATACACCCCGGCGTGCACGCGGCCGTCCTCCAGCAGCAGTGGCAACCGACTGGCGTCGCCGAACATCGCCGACTCGGGGAAATTGAAGCCCGCCGGATCCTTCAACGGCCCGTGCACGCAGAACAGCAGCAGGTTCAGCGCGATGTAATTGAGCATGATGCTGGTAAGGATTTCATTGGCATTGAAGCGCGTGCGCAGCCACGCGGTGAGCCCGGCCCATGCGGCGCCCGCCAGCGTGCCGGCCAGCAGAATCAGCATCAGCGCCCAGCGACTTTGCATGTCGATAACGTTCACTGCCAGAGCACTGCCGGCCAACGCGCCGAGTAGAAGTTGGCCTTCGGCGCCGATGTTCCAGATTCGCGCCTGATAGGCCACCGCCAGGCCGAGTGCGCAGAGCAGAATCGGCAGCGCCTTGACCAGCAATTCGGACACGCCATACAAATCGCTGACCGGCGCGATCAGTAGCGTGTGCAAGGTTTGCAGTGGGTCATGGCCCAGAGCGATGAATAACAGCGAGCCGCAGCCGAGGGTCAGGGCCGCCGCCAATAACGGCGAGCACCACAGCATCAGGCGCGATTGCTGGCCACGGGGTTCGAGAGAAAGCAGCATGGTTGGAACTCCGTTAAACCGAGGCGGCGCCAGGTGAGTGATCGAACTGGCCGGCCATCCACGCGCCGACATCGCTCAGTTGTGTAAGGCCGGTGTCTTGCAGTGCCGACAGACGTCCGCCGCACAGCGCGCCGAGGCGATCGCTGATCTGGAACAGCTCATCGAGGTCTTCGGAAATCACCAGAATCGCCGCGCCGGCATCGCGCAGGGCAATCAACGCGCGATGGATGGTCGCAGCGGCGCCGACGTCGACGCCCCAGGTCGGGTGCGCGGCGATCAGCAGTTTCGGTTGCTGAAGAATTTCCCGGCCGAGGATGAATTTCTGCAAGTTGCCGCCGGACAGGCTGCGCGCGGCGGTCTGCGTGTCCGGGGTCTTCACGCCGAAGCGCTGGATGATCTGTTGCGCGAGGGCTTCGACTTTGCCGCGTTGAATCAACCCGTGGCTGACCAGGCCTTGCTGGAAAGCACTGAGCAGGGCGTTGTCGGCCAGACTCAACTCCGGCACCGCGCCGTGGCCAAGGCGTTCGGCCGGCACGAAGGCCAGACCCAATTTGCGCCGCGCATCCGGACGCAGGTCAGCGACGTTTCTATCTGCGAAGCGCAGGGTCGCCGCTTGCGCCCGGGGCAAGGTTTGTTCGCCGCTGAGCAGGGCGAGCAACTCGTCCTGACCATTGCCCGCAACTCCGGCGATGCCTACGATTTCACCGCTGCGTACTTGCAAGTCGATGTCTGTCAGCGAGCAGCCAAACGGGTCCGGGTTGTGCCAGCTCAAACCCTGCACCTGCAAAAACGCCGCGCTACCGCTGACCTTCGGATACTCGCCAATCAATGCCGCCGCTTCGCCGACCATCAGTTGTGCCAGTTGCTGATCCGTACATTGCGCGGGCAGGCAATGCCCGGCTACCCGACCGCCGCGCAGTACCGTGGCGCTGTGGCACAAAGCGCGCACTTCAGCGAGCTTGTGGCTGATAAACAGAATGCTGCAGCCTTCATCGGCGAGGCGACGCAGGGTGATGAACAGTTCGTCAGCCTCCTGCGGCGTCAGCACCGAGGTTGGCTCGTCGAGAATCAACAGGCGGATGTCCTGCATCAGGCAACGAATGATTTCCACCCGTTGCCGCTCGCCGATCGACAGGCTGTGGACAAGTCGTTCCGGTTCCAGCGCCATGCCGTAGCGCCGCGAGACTTCGCGAATCTTCGGCTCCAGTTGCTTCGGTGTGCCGGCCGCCGCGCCCATCGCCAGAGCAATGTTCTGCGCCACGCTGAGGGTTTCGAATAGCGAGAAATGCTGGAACACCATGCCAATGCCCAACTGCCGCGCCTGCGCCGGATTGCGCATCTGCACGCGCTGCCCCTCCCAGAACATTTCACCGCTGTCGCACTGGGTGACCCCGTAAATGATCTTCATCAACGTGCTTTTGCCCGCGCCGTTTTCACCGAGCAGGGCATGGATTTCACCCGGCGCGATGCTCAGGTCGATGGCGTCGTTGGCCAGGCAACCGGGGTAGCGTTTACTGATCTGCCGCAGTTGCAGGCGCGGTGGGGAAGGGGCGATGGACATGACAGGCTCGACTGACTTGGAGTTGTGCCTGTGGATAAAGCAATTTCCTGGCCATTGAGTCAGGAACGCTTGCGCAACCCGTTGGCAAACGCCGACTGCAGCGCATCGGCGCTCGATCTGGTTCATGGTCGAGCACCATTTCAGCGCAAAGCCGTTGATCAGGCTCCAGTTTTGCCCGCGAGTAGTTGGTTAAAAAGTGAGCAAGCGCTTGCGGCCTAGACAGATTCAGCGACAGCGGTGGTCATGAACGGCTTATCCACAGGTTGCTCCACAGTAATTGTGCGCAAGCCCTTAGCCCGGGCATAAGCACTGCATTGCTTTGTTCTAATGGTGATAAACGCCGTTAACTGTCTGTTTTTACGCTGTTTTTCCGTTTCGTCGGGTCAATTGAACGAAAAGTGAACAAATCGCGCAAAGCCGCGTGACAGAAGGGTTACAGCGGTATGTGCTCAGGTTATCCACAGTCCGGGTGCACAGCAGGTGTGGGCAAGTCGCCAATTGGGGAATGCCCTAAAAGATCGCAGCGTTCCGCAGCTCCTACAATTGGAATGCGTTCCAAAGGAGCTGCCGAAGGCTGCGATCTTTTGATCTTCCACTCTCAACGCTGCAACAAAATCCGCCCACGGCTCAGATCCGCCAACTGACTCTGCAACACGTCGATCTGCGCTTCCCCCACCGCCAATTCCAACTCCACCCCATTAGCCGTGAAGTTTTCCTCCACCACCAATCCGCCGAGATCGGCCACACGCAACTTCACCAGCGCCAATTCGGCAAATCCACAGGCGCAACTCAGCGGCACGCGGCTGATCAGCTCGATTTTTTCCGCCGCTTGCAGGCACTTGTTGGCGCCGCCGCCATAGGCTCGGGCCAGGCCGCCAGTGCCCAGTTGAATGCCGCCGTACCAGCGAATCACCAGCACCGCGACCTGATCGCAGTCCTGCGCTTCGATCGCCGCCAGAATAGGGCGCCCGGCGGTGCCGCCCGGCTCGCCATCGTCAGTACTGCGATATTGCGCGCCGAGTTTCCACGCCCAGCAATTGTGCGTGGCATTCAAATCGCTGTGCTGCTCGAAAAATGCCTGCGCGTCGGCGGGGCTACTGATCGGCGTCGCCAGAGTGATGAAGCGGCTTTTGCGAATCTCTTCGCGGTACTCGCAAAAACCGCTGAGGGTGAAAGGCATAGACGTCTTATAGAGAGGGAGTGAGGCCGCAGCCTTTGAGAATGATGCGGATCAGGTTGTTGCCGGCGTCTTCCATGTCCTGCTTGGTCAACTTGCTGCGCCCGGTGACGCGGCAGATCTGCGTGGCGAAGTCGGCATAATGCTGAGTGCTGCCCCACAGCAGGAAGATCAGGTGCACCGGATCGACCGGGTCCATTTTGCCTGCATCGATCCACGCCTGAAATACCGCCGCGCGCCCGGTGAACCAGGTGCGGTAATCCTGATTGAAATATTCGCTCAGGCATTCGCCGCCGCTGATCACTTCCATGGCGAAGATCCGCGACGCCTGTGGCTGGCGTCGGGAGAATTCCATCTTCGCGCGGATATAGCGGGTCAGCGCTTCGGCCGGGTCATCCTCTGCAGTAAGGGTGTTGAAGGTGCTGTCCCACAACTCGATGATGTTGCTCAGCACCGCCACATACAAACCGAGCTTGTTGGTGAAGTAGTAATGCAGGTTGGCTTTGGGCAGCCCGGCATTCTGCGCGATGGTGTTCATGCTGGTGCCTTTGAACCCGTGACGGGCGAACTCGTCTTCGGCGGCTTTGAGAATGGTCTCTTCGTTCTTCTGACGAATGCGGCTGGCGGGTTTGCCGCCGTGGGCTGGGACTTCAAAGGTCATAGGCACTTCCGGGATTGTCTGTGGGTGCAACCAGTGCGTTGATAGCGCACCCACAGGCATCCGACAAGTCCTTGCGCGGAAAAACAGTTACGCCTGTTCGATCTTGTTCAATGGCGCGGCGCTTTTTGCCGCTGCGGTTTTGCCTTCCGGCAACAACAGACAGAGGAAGATTGCCGTCAGCCCGCCGCTGGTGATCGCCGAGTCGAACAGGTTCTGCACCAGTTTCGGCAGCAGGTGCAGCAGGTTCGGTTGGGCGGCGATGCCGAGGCCGACGCCGAACGAAGTGGCGATGATCAACATGCTGCGCCGGTCCAGCGGCGACTGCGCGAGAATGCGTACGCCCGCCGCCGCCACCGCACCGAACATCACCAGCGTCGCACCGCCCAGCACCGGTTTTGGAATCTGTTGCAGCACCGCGCCGATCATCGGGAACAGGCCGAGGCAGAACAGGATCGCGCCGATGTACAGGCCGACGTAGCGGCTGGCCACACCGGTCAATTGGATCACGCCGTTGTTTTGCGCGAACGTCGTATTGGGAAACGCGCTGAAGGTCGCCGCGATCATGCAGCTCACGCCATCGCCAAGCACACCACCGCGCAAGCGACTTATATAAGAAGGGCCGCTGATCGGTTGGCGGGCGAGCATGCAATTGGCGGTGAGGTCGCCGACGGTTTCAATGGTGCTGATCAGGTAAATCAGCGCGACCGGCAGGAAAGCCGTCCAGTCGAAGCTGAAACCAAACTTGAACGGCGTAGGAAAACTCACCAGCGGCAAGTCAGGCAACGGCTGCGGGACCAGTTTCCCGCTGAACCACGCCGCGAGACTGCCGAGCACCAGCCCGATGATGATCGCCGACAGCCGTACCCAGGGCGTATTCGAGCGGTTGAGCAGAATGATCGTCAGCAGCACAAACACGCCCAAGGCCAGATTGCCCGGCGCGCCGAAGTCCGGCGTGTTGAAGCCGCCACCCAGATCGGTGATGCCGACCTTGATCAGACTGATACCGATCAGCGTGATGACGATGCCGGTCACCAGCGGTGTCACCACTCGGCGCAACTGACCGATGAAACGGCTGAGCACGATCTGTACGATTGCGCCGAAAAAGCACACGCCGAAAATCATCGCCAGGATATCTTCCGGGCTGCCGCCGCGCTGCTTGACCAGAAACCCGGCCGACAGCACCGCACCGAGAAACGCGAAACTGGTGCCTTGCAGACAGATCATCCCTGCGCCGATACCAAACGGTCGTCGCGCCTGGATAAAGGTGCCGACGCCGGAGACCATCAGCGCCATGCTGATCAGGTACGGTAGATGCGCGGTCAGCCCGAGCGCCGAACCGATGACAAGCGGCGGGGTGATGATGCCGACGAAACTGGCGAGCACGTGTTGCAACGCGGCAAGAATGGCGGCGAGTGGTTTGGGGCGGTCGTTGAGGCCGTAGATCAGTTCACTGGATGAATCGGAATCTGGCTGCATGGCTTTGGCTTCTTGTTGAAGGACGAGTCAGCCCTTCACTGCAAAAAACCTGTCCACTTGCTCAGGTTATTCCTTGATTTTGTCGGTGAGGCCCCGCCGGGTTGGGCTCTGCGCGCTTATCTATCGCGTTGCGGCCAGACTCTCCAGGAAACTTTCCAGCACCAAATGAGGGCGTCGACCCTTGCGCGTGACCGATGCCAGACTCAAATCGTAAAACCGCGTGCCGGCCTTGAGCGCGCGCAACCGCCCTTGCTGCACCCAAAGGCTGGCATAGTGATCCGGCAAATAACCGATATAGCGACCGGTCAGAATCAGAAACGCCATGCCCTCCCGATCCGACGCACTGGCCGTGCAATTGAGCGCCTGATAGTGCGCTTGAATTTCAGCCGGCAAACGGAAGGTCGGCGCAATCGCGTCCTGACCGTCGAGGCGTTGATCATCGAGTTGTTTGTCGTCGACATAAAACAGCGGATGACCCACCGCGCAGTACAGCAGCGAACGCTCGCTGTATAACGGCTGATATTCCAGTCCCGACAAGGCGCTGGCCTGCGGTACCACGCCAACGTGCAGGCGCCCGTCGAGCACGCCTTGCTCGACTTCATTGGGCGCAATCATGCGGATCTGGATCTGCACATCCGGCCCGCGTTCCTTCAATTGCGCGAGGGCGTGGGTGATGCGCATGTGCGGCAAGGTGACCAGGTTGTCGGTCAGGCCGATGATCAATTCACCACGCAAGTGCTGGTGCAGGCCGTTGACCTCAGTGCGGAAGCTTTCCAGCGCGCTCAACAATTGCAGCGCTGATTGATACACCTCACGACCTTCCTCGGTCAGGGAGAACCCGGCCCGGCCGCGCTGGCACAAGCGCAAGCCGAGGCGCTGTTCCAGATCGCTCATCTGCTGGCTGATCGCCGAGCGCCCGATGCCAAGCACGGTTTCCGCTGCGGAGAAGCCGCCACACTCCACGACACTGCGAAAAATCCGCAGCAGGCGAATATCAAAATCACTGACCTGAGCCAATGGATCGGCGCGGCGGCTGCTCATTTTTTGTTCTCTTTGTTTAGCAGTGATCTAACTGAAGGTTAGAAGAGTTGGATTTCATCGACTTTATCGCCGTGGCAATTTAGCTGCAACAACGCTTTCCATCTCCCTGACGCTTATGCCCTGCGAGGTTTTGCCCGATGAACATGCCTGAAAACGCGCCGTCGCCACTGGCCAGCCAACTGAAGCTGGACGCGCACTGGATGCCGTACACCGCCAACCGCAACTTTCAGCGCGATCCGCGTCTGATCGTCGGTGCCGAAGGCAGCTGGCTGTTCGACGACAAGGGCCGCAAGATCTACGACTCGCTGTCCGGTCTGTGGACCTGCGGCGCCGGGCACACCCGCAAGGAAATTCAGGAAGCCGTTGCGAAACAGCTCGGCACCCTCGATTACTCGCCGGGCTTCCAGTACGGCCATCCTTTGTCGTTCCAGCTAGCAGAGAAAATCACTGAGCTGACCCCCGGCAATCTGAACCATGTGTTCTTCACCGACTCCGGCTCGGAGTGCGCCGATACTGCGGTAAAAATGGTGCGTGCCTACTGGCGTCTGAAAGGTCAGGCGACCAAGACCAAAATGATCGGCCGCGCCCGTGGCTACCACGGTGTGAACATCGCCGGCACCAGCCTCGGCGGCGTCAACGGCAACCGCAAGCTGTTTGGTCAGGCGATGATGGATGTCGATCACCTGCCGCACACACTGCTGGCGAGCAATGCGTTTTCCCGTGGCATGCCGGAGCAGGGCGGTATTGCTTTGGCCGATGAGCTGCTCAAGTTGATCGAACTGCACGACGCTTCCAACATCGCTGCGGTGTTCGTTGAACCGATGGCCGGCTCTGCTGGGGTACTGGTTCCGCCGCAGGGTTACCTCAAGCGACTGCGCGAGATCTGCGATCAGCACAACATCCTGCTGGTGTTCGATGAAGTGATCACCGGTTTCGGCCGCACCGGTTCGATGTTCGGTGCCGACAGCTTCGGCGTGACCCCGGACCTGATGTGTATCGCCAAGCAAGTCACCAACGGCGCGATCCCGATGGGCGCGGTGATTGCCAGCTCCGAGATCTACCAGACCTTCATGAACCAGCCGACGCCGGAATACGCCGTGGAATTCCCTCACGGCTACACCTATTCGGCGCACCCGGTGGCCTGTGCCGCTGGCCTTGCCGCACTCGACCTGCTGCAAAAGGAACACCTGGTGCAGAGCGTCGCCGAAATCGCGCCGCATTTCGAAAACGCGCTGCACGGCCTGAAAGGCTCGAAGAACGTCATCGACATCCGCAACTACGGCCTGGCCGGCGCGATCCAGATCGCCGGGCGTGACGGCGACGCCATCGTGCGTCCTTTCGAAGCGGGCATGGCTTTGTGGAAAGCCGGGTTCTACGTACGCTTCGGCGGCGACACCCTGCAGTTCGGCCCAACCTTCAACAGCAAGCCGCAAGACCTCGACCGTCTGTTCGATGCGGTCGGCGAAGTGCTGAACAAGCTCGACTGATTTTTCCCTCTATATATGTACAAAAATGCGGGCGCCTCTTGCGGCGCCTGCGGACCAGAATTCAGGAGTGTTCGATGAGCGTTATCCCGCATTTGATCAATGGCGAACTGGTGACCGAGAACGGTCGCGCGGTAGATGTGTTCAACCCCTCTACCGGCCAGGCGATTCACAAACTGCCATTGGCCAGCCAGGCCACCATTCAGAAAGCCATCGATGCCGCGAAGGCTGCGTTCCCCGCCTGGCGCAACACGCCGCCAGCCAAACGCGCCCAAGTGATGTTCCGCTTCAAGCAGCTGCTGGAGCAGAACGAAGCACGCATCTCGCAACTGATCAGCGAAGAGCATGGCAAGACCCTGGAAGATGCGGCCGGTGAATTAAAGCGTGGTATCGAGAACGTCGAGTTCGCCTGCGCCGCTCCGGAAATCCTCAAGGGCGAGTACAGTCGCAATGTCGGCCCTAACATCGATGCCTGGTCGGACTTCCAGCCGTTGGGCATCGTGGCTGGTATCACCCCGTTCAACTTCCCGGCCATGGTCCCGCTGTGGATGTACCCGCTGGCCATCGTCTGCGGCAACTGCTTCATCCTCAAGCCATCCGAGCGCGATCCAAGCTCGACCCTGCTGATCGCTCAGCTGCTGCTTGAAGCTGGCTTGCCGAAAGGCGTGATGAGTGTGGTTCATGGTGACAAGACGGCGGTGGACGCGTTGATCGAAGCGCCGGAAGTCAAAGCGCTGAGCTTCGTCGGTTCGACACCGATTGCCGAATACATCTACGCCGAAGGCACCAAGCGCGGCAAACGCGTGCAGGCACTGGGCGGCGCGAAGAACCACGCGGTGCTGATGCCGGATGCCGATCTGGACAATGCGGTCAGCGCACTGATGGGCGCGGCTTATGGTTCATGCGGCGAACGCTGCATGGCGATCTCGGTGGCCGTGTGTGTTGGCGATCAGGTCGCGGACGCGCTGGTGGCGAAACTGGTTCCACAGATCAAAGCGCTGAAAATCGGCGCGGGTACGTCGTGCGGTCTGGACATGGGGCCGTTGGTTACCGGTCAGGCGCGTGACAAGGTCAGCGGTTATGTAGACGACGGTGTGGCGGCGGGCGCGACCCTGGTGGTCGATGGTCGCGGCCTGAGCGTCGCGGGTCATGAAGACGGCTTCTTCCTCGGTGGCTGTCTGTTCGACAACGTCACCCCGGAGATGCGCATCTATAAAGAAGAAATCTTCGGCCCGGTGCTGTGCGTGGTGCGGGTGAACAGCCTGGAAGAGGCGATGCAACTGATCAATGATCATGAATACGGCAACGGCACCTGCATCTTCACCCGTGACGGCGAAGCGGCGCGGCTGTTCTGTGACGAGATCGAAGTCGGCATGGTCGGCGTCAACGTGCCGCTGCCGGTGCCGGTGGCTTATCACAGTTTCGGCGGCTGGAAGCGTTCGCTGTTTGGCGACCTGCATGCCTATGGTCCGGATGGCGTGCGCTTCTACACTCGCCGAAAGGCGATCACCCAGCGCTGGCCGCAGCGTGCGAGCCATGAAGCGTCGCAGTTTGCATTCCCTAGCTTATAAGTAGCAGGGCGCGCAGAAGGCCGACCTTTAAGGTCGGCCTTCGCATTTTCAGGGCTTTTTGACCGATATGACAGAAATATGAAAATAGGTGTTGACGGCAGATTCTAGAGGTCTATAATTCGCCCCACTTCCGGCGCAGTCGAAACGGAAAACTCCTTGAGATTCAAAGAGTTGCGAAGTTTTCGGCAGCGGCTTGCTTCAGGTCATCGAAGCCTGGAAGGAGTTGAAAGAGCGGTGATGTTTGGCTCTTTTAACGGTTCGATCTTCTCGGTCGAAAGCG
>NZ_JBSICA010000043.1:0-36602 GCF_058245595.1 Pseudomonas sp. UF-293
GGCTCGCTCCCACAGGGGTTCGTATCGATCACGAAACCCATGTGGGAGCGAGCCTGCTCCGGGCGGCGTTCCGACGAAGGCGCCAGTTCAGGCACCGCTAAACCACAACCTCCACCTCGCCCAAATGCCCGCCATACGGCCCAAAGCTGCGCTCAACCATCCGCCGCGTTCCGTCCGCCTGCACAACCAACGCTGTACTCGCCCGCGTCCCGTAACTCTGGCTGGCAATAAACACGCTCGACAGCAACGCTTCCGTCGCCATGCCCACTCCGGTATCCGGCAACTCCGCCTCGGGTGCGGTCTGCGCATCGCTCAGCAAGGTCAACAAGCGCTCAGGCTGCGGATCATCCAGCACCGCGCTCAACGCAGCCTTGGCCTTGAGCAGTTTTGGCCAAGGCGTATCCAGCCCCGCGTTGGATAAACCATAAACCCCGGGCTGCAACATCACCGGCTCTGACGCCCGCGCATTGAAGTGCCACAACTCATGGGCATTGCCCAGCAGCAGATTGAACCCGGCATAGTCCGCTGCACGAGCCACCACATCGCTCAAATAATCATCAATCGACAGATCAGCCGTGAGAAAGCGCGCCACCAGTTCGCCCCGGGATTTGGTTGCCGGCGGCTGTTGTGGATCGCGGATATTGGTCAGCGCGGCGAAGCGTCCGTTGGCGCCGATCCCCAGCCAGGTGCCGCCAGCCTCAAGATCACGCCCGGCATGCACATGCGGCGCCTCGGGCCACGGCGCCAATGGCTGGCTGGGGCGGGCGTAGAACTCGTCGCGGTTGGCCGCGACGATCAGCGGCTGGGCATGGCCCGGGCGCCAGGCGAAAACAATCAGGCACATAAGGTGGTCCTTGTGTGTTTTTTGCCCACTCTACGCATCCGGCGTCCGTGCATCCATCGCCAGTGGAGCAGAAGGCTGCGCATCCGTTAACATGCCGCTCCTGTTTTGCCGATGCGTGCTGGAGACGGTCATGGAATTTCTGCTCTACCTGGCGCTCGGCGCCTGTGCGGGCGTGCTCGCCGGGCTGTTTGGAGTCGGCGGCGGGATCATCATCGTCCCGGTGCTGGTGTTCAGCTTCACCCTGCAGGGTTTCGATCAGTCGATCCTCACGCACCTGGCGGTGGGCACGTCGCTGGCGACGATCATCTTCACCTCGGTCAACGCCGTGCGTGAACATCACCGTCGCGGCGCGGTGCGTTGGGCGATTTTTCGCTGGATGACCGTGGGCATTCTGCTCGGCGCCGGTTTCGGTGCGCTGACCGCAGAAGCGATCTCCGGGCCGAAC
Source organism: Pseudomonas sp. UF-293 (assembly GCF_058245595.1). NCBI lineage: Bacteria > Pseudomonadati > Pseudomonadota > Gammaproteobacteria > Pseudomonadales > Pseudomonadaceae > Pseudomonas > Pseudomonas sp. UF-293. The sequence continues at coordinate 1,290 of NZ_JBSICA010000043.1, forward strand.
CTGCAAAAGATCATCGGCGTATTTGCCCTGGTGATCGCCGTGCAACTGGCGCTGGATGTCAAACCCAAAGCCAGCCGAACGGTACCGGGCAAACTCGGTCTGACTGCCGCTGGTACGGTGATTGGCTGGGCCTCGGCGATTTTCGGCATTGGTGGCGGCTCGCTGACCGTGCCGTTTCTGACCTGGCGCAGCGTGCCGATGCAGCAGGCTGTGGCGACCTCATCGGCCTGTGGCCTGCCGATCGCTCTGGCCAGTGCAGCAAGTTTCATGATTCTGGGGTGGCACGATCCGCTGTTGCCGGCCCATAGTCTCGGTTTTGTGTATTTGCCGGCATTGTTGGGCATCGCCCTGACCAGCATGGTGTTTGCCCGGCTCGGCGCGCGTCTGGCGCACAGGTTGTCGCCGCGCTTGCTGAAAAGGCTGTTCGCCGCTTTGCTGTTCTGCGTGGGTTTGAGCTTTCTGCTCTGACTGCGTGGCAATCCTGGCTTAATCCTGAGGTGGCAGCGTCGCCCGGGAATTTCGCTTTCAACTCTAACAAGGAGTCGCAATGCTGCCTTACCCGCAGATCGACCCGGTGGCCCTGGCCATCGGTCCGCTGAAAATCCACTGGTACGGTCTGATGTACCTGATCGGCATCGGCGGCGCGTGGCTGTTGGCGTCGCGCCGGCTCAACCGCTTCGACCCGACCTGGACCAAGGAGAAACTCTCCGATCTGGTGTTCTGGCTATCGATGGGCGTGATTGTCGGCGGCCGTCTGGGTTACGTGCTGTTCTATGACCTGAGCGCGTACCTGGCCAACCCGACGCTGATTTTCGAAGTGTGGAAGGGCGGCATGTCGTTCCACGGCGGATTCATCGGCGTGATGCTCGCGGCCTTGTGGTTCGGCAAGCGCAATGGCAAGTCGTTCTTCCAGTTGATGGACTTCGTCGCGCCGATGGTGCCGATCGGCCTGGGCGCCGGGCGCATCGGCAACTTCATCAACGCCGAGCTGTGGGGCAAGGCCACCGACGTGCCGTGGGCCATGGTGTTCCCGCCGTTCAGCGATCCGGCGCAGTTGCCGCGTCACCCGTCGCAGCTGTATCAGTTCGCCCTCGAAGGCGTGGCGCTGTTCCTGATCCTGTGGATTTTCTCGCGCAAACCGCGCCCGACCATGGCGGTCTCCGGCATGTTCGCGCTGTTCTACGGCATCTTCCGTTTCATCGTCGAGTTCGTCCGCGTCCCGGATGCGCAGCTCGGCTACTTGGCGTGGAACTGGCTGACCATGGGTCAGGTGCTCTGCGTGCCGATGATCGTCGGCGGGCTGTTGCTGATCTGGCTGGCCTATCGTCGCGCCCCGGCAGCGCCGCTCGCGCCGACGGCTTAAACTACGAACCCCGGCGCGCGACGCCGGGGTTCCAAGGACACAGGTAACTCATGAAGCAATATCTCGAACTGGTCTCGCACGTCATTCAGAACGGCACCAAGCAGGCCAACCGCACCGGCATCAACACCATCAGTTTCCCGGGAGCGATGCTGCGTTTCGATCTGCAGGAAGGTTTCCCGGCGATCACCACGCGCAAGATGGCCTTCAAATCGGCCATCGGCGAGATGTGCGGGTTTCTCCGTGGCGTCAACAACGCCGCTGAATTCCGCGCGCTGGGCTGCAAGGTCTGGGACCAGAACGCCAACGAAAACGCGCAGTGGCTGGCCAACCCGTTCCGTCAGGGCGACGACGACCTCGGCGAAATCTACGGCGTGCAATGGCGCAAATGGCCGGCGTACAAGCAGATCCCGCTGAGCAACACCGCCGCCATCGAACAGACCCTGAGCAACGGCTACAAGCAGATCGCTCAGGGCGAAGAAGACGGCCAGGCCTACGTCGTGCTGTACAAGGCGATCGATCAGGTGCGCCAGTGCGTCGACACGATCATCAAGGATCCGGGCAGCCGCCGCATTCTGTTCCACGGCTGGAACTGCGCCCAGCTCGATGAAATGGCCCTGCCGCCATGCCATCTGCTGTATCAGTTCCACCCGAATGTCGAGACCAAGGAAATCTCCCTGACGCTCTACATCCGCTCCAACGATCTGGGGCTGGGCACGCCGTTCAACCTCACTGAAGGCGCTGCGCTGCTGAGCCTGATCGGTCGCCTGACCGGTTACACGCCGCGCTGGTTCACCTATTTCATCGGCGATGCGCATGTCTACGAGAACCACCTGGACATGCTCAACGAACAGCTCAAGCGCGAGCCGTTTGCCATGCCGAAACTGAAAATCTCCGATCGCGTGCCGGAATTTGCCAAGACTGGCGTGTATCAGCCGGAATGGCTGGAACTGGTCGAGCCGAGCGATTTTTCGCTGGAAGGCTACGAGCACCATCCGCCGATGACCGCGCCGATGGCGGTCTGACAAGTAATACGCCACACCCCTGTGTAGGAGCTGCCGAAGGCTGCGATCTTTTGATCTTGCTGTTTAAAAGATCAAAAGATCGCAGCCTGCGGCAGCTCCTACATTTGGTTTTGTGTTGGGCTCAATGGCCGTGACTACGGCCCACATGGGAATGCTCAACCTCCGTCGCCACAACCCCGCCACTCACTTCCAGCCGCTGCAAGATCCCGCATTGATCCGCCTCCGGGCCTTCGCCACAGCGTTGGCGCAGGTCGAGCAGTTGTGTCTGCAACGCCAATAACCCATCAATCCGCGCTTTCACATGCTGAATATGTTCGTCGATCAGCGCATTGACGCTCTCGCACTGATCCTGCGGGCTGTCGCGCAGGGCGAGGAGGCTGCGGATTTCTTCGAGGGTCATGTCGAGGGTGCGGCAGTTGCGGATGAAGGTCAGGCGCTCGGCGTGGGCCTGGGTGTAGACGCGATAGTTACCGTCGCTGCGCGTCGGTTCCGGCAGGAGGTTTTCGCGCTCGTAGTAGCGGATGGTTTCCACCGCGCAGTCGGTGAGTTTCGCCAGTTCGCCGATCTTCATGACGGTCATCTCCAAAAGGTTGCTTGACCCTATAGTGGCTACAGGGTCTTTACTTGGCAACAGGTACCTTCATGGACGCGACCAATGAGCGATTCCCTGCACACCCACAAGCCCGGCGACGGCCACGATCACAGTCATAAATTGCAGCCCGTGCATAACCATTCGCACGGCGGCGATTCCTGCTGCGCTTCGAAAGCTGCGCCGGCCCCGGTTCATTCGCACGCAGATTCCTGCTGCTCGTCGAAAGCCGCAGCGCCTGCCTTGGTGCAATTGAGCGAAAAGACCAGCGACGATGCGCGCCTGAGCAGCTTCCGCATCGAGGCAATGGACTGCCCGACCGAGCAGACGCTGATCCAGAACAAGCTGGGCAAACTCGCTGGTGTGCAGCAGCTGGAATTCAACCTGATCAACCGCGTGCTTGGCGTGACCCACAATCTGCCGGGCACCGAGCCGATCACCGAGGCGATCAAATCCCTCGGCATGCACGCCGAGCCGCTGGAGGCGGGCGTCGATGCGCCGGCTCCGGCGCCAGTAAAAAAACACTGGTGGCCATTGGCGCTGTCCGGCCTAACCGCGCTGGGCGCCGAAGTCATCCACTTCACCAGTGCTGCACCCGACTGGGTGGTGGCGATTGTTGCGCTGGTGTCGATCCTCAGCGGCGGCCTTGGCACTTATAAAAAGGGCTGGATTGCCCTGAAGAACCGCAATCTCAACATCAATGCGCTGATGAGCATCGCCGTGACTGGCGCAATCCTCATCGGCCAGTGGCCAGAAGCGGCGATGGTGATGTTCCTCTTCACCGTCGCCGAGCTGATCGAAGCACGCTCGCTGGATCGTGCACGCAACGCGATCAGCGGCTTGATGCAGATGACCCCCGAGCAAGCCACGGTATTGCAGGCCGACGGCAACTGGCGCGACCAAGAGGTAAAAAGCGTCGAACTCGGCGCCCGCGTGCGGGTGAAACCCGGCGAGCGCATCGCGCTGGACGGCGCGGTGGTCAGTGGCAGCTCGACCATCGATCAGGCACCGATCACCGGAGAAAGCTTGCCGGTGGAGAAAACCATCGGAGACAAAGTCTTCGCAGGCACGATCAATCAGGCCGGGTCGCTGGAATATACGGTGACCGCAGCGGCCAACAACTCGACGCTGGCGCGGATCATTCACGCCGTCGAACAGGCCCAGGGCGCACGGGCGCCGACCCAGCGTTTCGTTGATCAATTCTCGAAAATCTATACCCCGGCGGTGTTCGTCTTCGCCTTGGCCGTGGCGATCATCCCGCCGTTGTTCATGGGCGCGGCGTGGTTCGACTGGATCTACCGTGCGCTGGTGTTGCTGGTGGTTGCCTGCCCGTGCGCACTGGTGATTTCCACTCCGGTGACCATCGTCAGCGGCCTCGCGGCGGCGGCGCGCAAGGGCATTCTGGTCAAGGGCGGCGTGTACCTGGAAGGCGGCTTCAAGCTTGATTATCTGGCGCTGGACAAGACCGGCACGATCACCCACGGCAAACCGGTGCAGACCGATTACCTCTCGCTCGACCGGGCCGCAGACGCCACGGCACCGGCCATCGCCGCCGCGCTGGCCGGGCGCTCCGATCACCCGGTGTCGCTGGCGATTGCCAATGCCGCTGTGGATAACAACTTAAGCGCACTGCCTGTGGACAACTTCGAGGCACTGGGCGGGCGCGGTGTTAAAGGCGACATCAACGGTCAGACTTATCACTTGGGCAACCATCGTCTGGTTGAAGAATTGGGCCTTTGCTCGCCGCAACTGGAAGAGAAGCTGTTCGCGCTGGAAAAACAAGGCAAATCCGTAGTGCTGCTGCTCGACAACTCAGGCCCGCTGGCGCTGTTCGCCGTGGCCGACACGGTCAAGGAAAGCAGCCGCGAAGCGATCCGTCAGTTGCATGAGCTCGGGGTGAAAACCCTGATGCTGACCGGCGACAACGTCCACACCGCGCAAGCGATTGCCGCTCAGGTCGGCATCGACGAGGCGCGCGGCGACTTGCTGCCGACCGACAAGCTGCAAGCCATTGAAGACCTGTACAAGCAGGGCCACCGGGTCGGCATGGTCGGCGATGGCATCAACGACGCGCCGGCATTGGCCCGTGCCGAGATCGGCTTCGCCATGGCCGCCGCCGGCACCGACACCGCGATCGAAACCGCCGATGTCGCCCTGATGGACGACGATCTGCGCAAGATCGCTGCCTTCATCAGCCTGTCGCGCAATACCGCGAGCATCCTGAAACAGAACATCGCCCTGGCGCTGGTGATCAAGGCGATCTTTCTTGCGGTAACCTTTGCCGGGCTCGCCACCATGTGGATGGCGGTGTTTGCCGATATGGGTGTGAGCCTGCTGGTGGTGTTCAATGGTTTGCGTCTGCTGCGCAAATAAACGTGAGGGATGGTTGTGCTGAGTGCCGAGCTGAAAGCGTTTTACATGGTCGCCCGCCTGGGCAGCATCACGCTGGCGGCGAAAAAACTCGGCCTCAGCCAACCGACCGTGACCACCCAGATTCGCAATCTGGAAAGCCAGTATTCGGTGGAATTGTTCTACCGCGGCGGGCGCCGTTTAAGCGTGAGCGACGAAGGCGCGCGCTTGCTGCCGATGGTCAAAGCCTTACTGCAGCAAGAGGCGGACATCGAGTTTTTCCTGCGCAACAGCGGCCTGGTGCAGGGCACGTTGCGCATTGCCGCGACGGCGCCGTATTACATTCTCGATCTGGTGAAGACCTTTCGCGAGCGTTTGCCGCAGGTGGAAGTCTCAGTGGAAATCGGCAACTCGCAACAGGTGCTGGAAGCGCTGGAGGATTACCGCGTGGATGTCGCGGCGTCGTCACAGCTACTTGATGATGCGCGGTTGATTCGTCGGGTGCTCGGCACCGATCCGCTGGTGCTGGCGGTGCATCGCAACCATCCGTTGGCCGCGCAGGAACATGTGTCGCTGAGTGCGCTGGCCGGGCATACGTTGTTGATGCGCGAGTCGGGTTCGACCACGCGGCGCTTGACCGAAGAGTTGCTGGCCGGCGCCGGCGTAAGTTTCGGGCCGTTGCTGGAGATCGGCAGCCGCGAGTCGATCCGTGAGGCGGTGCTGCGCAACATTGGCATCAGCATCATTGCCCGGCAGGAAGTGCCGCATGATCCACAGTTGCGCGTGCTGACCATCGAGAATGCGCCGCAGATTCCGGAGTATCTGTATTGCCTCAAAGAGCGCAAGGGCGCTCGTCTGCCGGCGGCGTTCCTCGGCTTGGCACAGGAAATGTCCCCGGCCTGAAGATCAAAAGATCGCAGCCTTCGGCAGCTCCTACAGTGGGAACGCAATTACTAATGTAGGAGCTGCCGAAGGCTGCGATCTTTTGATCCTGAACCAAAATCCCCGAATACCACTATCAGCGGTTTTTGCCTCGCTGCCACATGACGGACGCATTACAACTCTAGGATTGGCCTCATCCGTTTGATGAGGCCTGTCCATGAATCCTGCCATCGCAACTGCCCTGACCAACCCCGGCGCGCCGATGAAAGTGCGCGGCGTGCACAAGCGTTTCGGTGCGTTCACTGCGCTGGATAACGTCTCCCTTGATGTCGCCGCCGGCGAACTGGTGTGTCTGCTCGGCCCGTCGGGCTGTGGCAAGACCACGTTGTTGCGATGCATTGCCGGGCTGGAGCAGCAGGACAGTGGCGAGCTGTACCTGGGCGATCGCGATGTCTCGCACCTCGCCCCGCAAGCGCGGGATTACGGGATTCTGTTCCAGTCCTACGCGCTGTTCCCCAACCTGACGGTCGAGGCGAACATTGCCTACGGCCTCGCCGGCAGCGGTCGTGATGAAGTGCGCCGACGTGTCGGTCAGATGCTGGAACTGGTCGGCCTCACCGGCAGTGAGAAAAAGTATCCAGGCCAATTGTCCGGCGGTCAGCAACAGCGAGTAGCACTCGCTCGCGCATTGGCGCCGGCACCGTCGCTGCTGTTGCTCGATGAACCGATGTCGGCCCTCGACGCGCGAGTGCGCGAGCATCTGTGCACCGAGCTGCGTCAGCTGCAACGCAACCTCGGCATCACCACGCTGATGGTCACGCACAATCAGGACGAAGCGATGTTGATGGCGGATCGCATCGCCGTGATGAACAACGGCCGCGTCGAGCAATACGCCACCCCACAGGAAATCTACAACCGCCCGGCCACGCCGTTCGTGGCCGAGTTTGTCGGCCAGGGCAACTGGCTGCCGTTCCAGCGCAGCAGCGACAGTCACGCCCAGGTCGGCGGGATGAATCTGCGTCTGGCCGAGGGCAGCGTGCACGGCGCTTCGGGTCGACTGTTCTGCCGCCCGGAGGCGATCAACGTCAACCCGCTGGTGCACGAAGAGAACCTGTTCCCGGCCAAGGTTCGCGAAATCACTTTCCTCGGCAACCGCTGCCGGATGAGCTTCGAACTCGATCAACTGCCGGGCCATGCGCTGCTCGCCGAGCTCGCGCCAGAAGCCATGCCGCGCCTCGGCGCCCAGCAGATCATGGTCGCCTTGCCGCCGCGCAGTTTGCAGGTGTTCGCCTGATGAACAGCAACCTCGCGCTGCCGCTACCGCACAAGCAGGTGCGACAGTCTTCGAAAGCCGAGATCGGCGATCGCCTGTTCGTGGTCGGCGGCAAAATCCTCCTGCTGGTATTGCTCGGCCTCGCGGTGCTGCTGCCGTTGTTGGCGATCTTCTGGCGTGGCTTCAGCAATGACGCCGGGCAGGGCGGTGGCTGGCTCGCGGCGAAAGAGTTGGTGACCAGTGCCAATTTCCACTGGCTGCTCGGCAACAGCCTGAAAGTGTCCCTCAGCGTTGCGGTCATTGTCGTACCGCTGGCCTACCTGTTTGCCTACGCGCTGCAACGCACGCTGATTCCGGGCAAAGGCATCTGGCGCGGGATCTCCCTGCTGCCGCTGATGGCGCCGTCGATGCTGCCGGGGATTGCGCTGGTCTATCTGTTCGGCAACCAAGGCATGCTGCGCTGGTTGCTCTCGGACAACATCTACGGGTTCTGGGGCATTGTGCTGGGTGAGGTGATCTACACCTTTCCCCATGCGCTGATGATTTTGCTCTCGGCATTGTCGCTGGCCGATGCACGTCTGTTCGATGCCGCATCGAGCATGGGCGCCAGCCCGGCAAAGGCGTTTCGCAGCATCACCTGGCCGGCGACCCGCCAGGCGGTGTTCGCCGCGTTCTGTCTGGTGTTCACCCTGACCATCACCGATTTCGGCGTGCCGGTGGTGGTCGGTGGCGACTATCAAGTGCTGGCGCTGGAGGCCTACAAAGCCGTGGTCGGTCAGCAGCAATTTGGTCGCGGCGCGTTGATCGGCATGGTGCTGTTGCTGCCGGCGCTGTTCAGCTTTGGCGTCGATGCCTGGCTGCGTCGGCGTCACGGTGATTCCATGAGCGGTCGGGCGCAGGTGTTCAAACCGGCGCCGTCGAAAGTGCGCGATGGCTGTTATCTGGCGATTGTCTTGCTGATCAGCGCCGCGTTGATTCTGGTGTTCGGCATGGCGGTGTTTTCCTCGCTGGTGAAATTCTGGCCGTACAACCTGTCGCTGTCGCTCAACCACTATCAGTTCAACGAGACTGCCGGCGGTGGCTGGCTCGCCTACAGCAACAGTCTGAAGATGGCGCTGGGCACGGCACTGATCGGCAGTGTGCTGATCTTCACCGGCGCTTATCTGATGGAGAAAACCCGTACGCAGCGCGGCTTGAACCTGACTTTGCGCATGCTCAGCTTCGTGCCGATGGCGGTGCCGGGGCTGGTGCTGGGCCTGGGTTACGTCTTCTTCTTCAACCTCAGCGGCAATCCGCTGCACGTGCTCTACGGGACGATGACGCTGCTGATCGTCTGCACCATTGCGCACTATCTGACCACCGCACAAATGACCGCGACCACCGCGCTGCGCCAGCTCGACGCCGAGTTCGAAGCCGCCGCGCTGTCGCTGAAGGCGCCGCTGTACCGGCATTACCTGCGCGTGACTGTGCCGATCTGCCTGCCGGCGCTGCTGGACATCGTGCGCTACCTGTTCGTCTCGGCGATGACCACGGTTTCCGCTGCGATCTTCCTTTACAGCCCCGACACCATCCTCGCGGCGGTGGCGGTGCTGAACATGGACGACGCCGGCAACGTCGGCGGTGCGGCGGCAATGTCGACCCTGATTCTGTTCACTTCGGCCGGCGTGTCGCTGCTGCTGGCGTGGGCTTCGCGCGGCCTGTTGCGCCGTTCCCAGGCCTGGCGGCAAACCGCGCCAGGTCACTGATTGCAAACCCGTTCAACTCATCTACAGGAAAACGCTCATGTTCAAGCCTATGGCCCTGGCCGCTGCTGTGCTCGCGACTTTCAGCCTGAATGCCTTCGCGGCAAAAACCGAGTTGACGGTGTACACCGCCCTCGAAGCCGAGCAACTGAAGTCCTACAAGGACGCCTTTGAAAAGGCCAACCCGGACGTCGAGATCAAATGGGTACGCGATTCCACCGGGATCATCACCGCCAAACTGCTCGCCGAAAAAGCGCGGCCGCAGGCTGACGCGGTGTGGGGCCTGGCCGCGTCGAGCCTGGCGATTCTCGACCAGCAAGGCATGCTGCAAAGTTATGCACCGAAGGATCTCGGCAAGATCGGCGCGAATTACCGCGACGCCGCCAACCCGCCAGCCTGGGTCGGCATGGACGTCTGGGCCGCGACCATTTGCTTCAACACCGTTGAGGCTGAGAAGCAGGGTCTGAGCAAACCGATCAGTTGGCAGGACCTGACCAAGCCTGAGTACAAGGGCAAGATCGTCATGCCCAACCCGGCGTCGTCCGGCACCGGTTTCCTCGACGTCAGCGCCTGGCTGCAAACCTTCGGCGAGAAGCAGGGCTGGGCGTATATGGACGGCTTGCACCAGAACATCGGCCAGTACGTTCACTCCGGTTCCAAGCCTTGCAAGCTGGCGGCGGCGGGGGAGTTTCCGATCGGGATTTCCTTTGAATACCCGGCGGTACAGCTGAAACGCCAGGGTGCGCCGCTGGACATCATCCTGCCGAAGGAAGGTCTGGGCTGGGAGATTGAAGCGACAGCGGTGATCAAAGGCACACCGCATGAAGAAGCGGCGAAGAAACTCGCTGATTTCTCCGCCAGCGCCGAGGCGATGGATCTGTACAAAGAGAACTTCGCCGTGCTCGCGCAGCCGGGGATCGCCAAGCCGCAGACCGAATTGCCAGCCGACTATGAGCAGCGTCTGATCAAGAACGACTTTGCCTGGGCCTCGAAGAATCGCGACGAGATCCTGACTGAATGGCGCAAGCGGTATGACGGCAAGTCCGAAAAAGTTGTCGCCAAGTAAGATCTTTATCGACTGACAAGGCCCCTTCGCGAGCAGGCTCGCTCCCACAGTTGCAATGCTGTCCCCTGTGGGAGCGAGCCTGCTCGCGAAAGCGGTTTCTCATTCAGAGCACCTGTACATGACACAACCCAAAGACCTGCTCATCATCGGCGCCGGCATCCTCGGTCTGTCCCACGCCTATGCCGCCGCCAAACGCGGCCTGAAAGTCGCGGTATTCGAACGCACCGCCACGCCCCTTGGCGCTTCGGTGCGCAACTTCGGCCAGGCGCTGGTCACCGGTCAGCCACCCGGTACCATGCTCGACCTGGCCAAGGCCAGCCGCGAGATCTGGGGCGACTGGGCGCAACTTGCCGGTGTGCAGATCAAGCGCAACGGTTCGTACCTGTTCGCCCGCAGCGAGGCCGAAGAACACCTGCTCGAAGCCTTCTGCGCCGACCGCGCGGTCGAGCATGGCTACAACGTCGAGCTGCTGCGCGGCGCGGCGTTGCGTGATCTCTATGACGGCCAGTTCAGCCATCACCGCGCCGCGTTGCACGGTATCGATGATCAGCAGTTGTACTCGCGCGAAGCAATTCCGGCGCTGATCGATTATTTGCGCCGCGACCTGGGTGTCGAGTTTCACTTTTCCACGCTGGTGCGCGACGTCGAGCCGGGGCGACTGCGCAGCACTGCCGGTGAGTTCTGCGCCAAGCAGATCATCGTCTGCTCCGGCCACGACTATCAGACCCTACTGGCCGAGCCGATTGCTGCGCTCAATCCGCAGATCTGTCGTCTGCAAATGCTGCGGGCCAAACCGCAGGTCGATCTCAATCTGCAACACGCCGTGCTCACCGGCCTGAGCTGTGTGCACTACGGCGCTTTCGCCGATTTGCCGGAGGCCGCCGCGGTGCAGGCGCAGATCCTCCGTGAACAACCGCACCTGCACGCCAACGGCATTCACCTGCTGATCAGCCCGACGCCGTATGGCGAACTGATCATCGGCGATTCGCATCATTACGGCAGCGATGCTTCACCGTTCAACGCCGAGCAGGTCGACAACTGGATGCTCGAACTCGCCGAGCAGACGCTGGGCTGCCGGGTGCAAGTGGTCGAACGCTGGCAGGGCGTCTATGGTTCTCGGGGGCCGGGGCCGTTTTCATTCCTGCGCCCGGCACCGGGCCTGAGCGTGGCGCTGATGCACACCGGCGTCGGCATGAGCGTCGGCCCGGCGCTCGCCGAACGCAACGTCGCGCAGCTACTGGAGCAGGCATGAATCAAGAACAGGTGATCGCCCGGGTGTTCGGCCTGTACGAACGCTTCGGCGCCAGCGATTACATCGGCGAACCGGTGTCGCAGCTCGAGCACATGTCCCAGGCCGCAGAACTGGCCATGGCTGAAGGCTGTGACGATGAAGTGGTGCTGGCGGCGTTTTTCCATGACATCGGCCATTTATGTGCCGAGGGCGCGGAAAACATGGGCGGTTATGGCGTGGTCAGCCATGAACGGCTCGGTGCGGATTATCTGCGTGAGGCAGGTTTCAGCGAGCGGCTGGCGCGGCTGGTGGAATATCACGTGCAGGCCAAGCGCTATCTGACGTTGCGCGAGCCGGGGTATTACGCGCGGTTGAGTGAGGCGAGTCGCAGGACGCTTGAATATCAGGGCGGGGTAATGAGCGCGGCTGAGGCGGATGCGTTCGAGGCCGATCCGTTGTGTGCGCTGAGTTTGCGCATGCGGCGCTGGGATGAGCTGGCGAAGGAAAGGGCGGTGCCGGTGGTGGATTTGGCTGTACTTAAAGAAAAAGCGGTGCGACTGCTGGCGGCGTAACCCATGTCACCGAGTCGCGTCATTCGCGAGCAGGCTCGCTCCCACAGGGATCCGCATTCCAGGGTGGGCGCGAGCCTGCTCGCGAATGGGTCAGGCGCTACAAATTTTCAGCCAACGCTTCAACCTGCTCCTGCCTTTCCGCCTGATTCAACTTCGCCTGCGGATTGAGCGACGACCACTGCGGATGCGCACGGGCCTTGTTCAGCGCTTCCGGCAACTTGCCTTCGCGCCAGGTTTTATCCACAGGCGTGTCCACCTGAATGCTGTCCATCGCCGCATGCCCGCGCTGATCGAGTGCCAGCAACAACTGGCGCTGGCGCAACGCCAACAGGCGCAGCACGGCGTCATCCACCGTCAATTCCCGCTGGCCTTTGATCTTGCCGAGCAAGCGGCTGCCATAACTGCGCGCCGTTTGCAGTGCGCCACCGGCAATCGCGCCGGCCAGTGCCGCTGCGCCGAGGGTAATCCCGCCGACCAGCAAATCCACACCAGCGCCGGCCGCCGCACCGGCAGCAATGCCGCCGCCGACGCGCACGCCGAGTTGCTTCAGGGTTTCCGGGTTGAACAGGTCATCGCCCCAGCGCCCGTCGAGCAACGGTAAATCACTGGCCGCCGCATCCTGCGGGCGAAACGCGTAGAGCTTGAGCAACGCCTCAACGCATTTCTGCTCACGCTGGCGTACGGCTTTGCGCAGTTCGCTGATCGCCTGCTGTTCCTGCTCGGCTTCGCTGACCACACTGCGTCGGCACGCGGCGCAGTCGATCAGCAATTCGGCAATCAGGCGCGCGGCGCTTTGCTGACGGGCGAAGCGCTGCGCCTGCTGATCGGCGATCAAGCGCTCCAGTTGCGGCCGGGCGTTTTCCAGCAGCAAGGCGAGACTCTCGTATAAGCGCCGCTCACCATCCTCGGGCGGTGCGACGCTGTCGAAACGTACCAGCGCATGCAGCCCCAGCCGCGCCAGCGCTTCGCGCCAATCGGGTTCGCGATGGTTGGCGCTGCTGACGAAGTTCAGCACCGGCAGCAGCGGTTTGCCGCAACTGGCGAGTACTTCCAACTCGTCGCGATATTTCGCCAGCACCGGTTCGCGAGCATCGATCACATACAGACCAGCGTCGGAGGCGAGCAATTGCCGCAGCACCTTGGCTTCCTGTTCGAAACGCTGGCGCGCCTCGCTGCCGTCGAGAAACCGCGCCAGTCGTGCCGGGCCGTCGAGGCGTTCGCCGGGGCGCTCCAGACGTTCGAGAAAATCCAGCAGGGCGATCGCATCTTCCAGCCCCGGCGTGTCGTACAGATCGAGCAACGGCTCGCCATCTACCGACAACCGCGCGCCTTCGACATGCCGGGTGGTGCTCGGCCGGTGCGAGACTTCGCCGAAGCCGACGTCACGGGTCAGCGTGCGCAGCAGCGAGGTCTTGCCGACGTTGGTGTGGCCAACCACCGCGAGTTTCAGCGGGGCCTTGCGTGCATCAGTCATGTCCGCTCTCCAGCCAGTTCATCGGCGCGCAATCGGCGAATGGCAGTTCCAGCTGTTGCAGCGCCGCGTGCCAGTCACCCAGACGTTGTCCGTCCAGCGCTTCGCCAGGCGGCGCTTGCAGCAGCCAGATGCGAGTGGCGCCGGCATTGCGTGCCAGCTCGGCGATCAGTGCAAGGCTGCCGCGATCCGGCGAACGTCGCGGATCGCAGGCGATGGCCAGCCGCGCCGGCGGGAAGCGACTGAGTTGTTCGAGCAGTCTGTGTCGCGATTCGCGACTGTCGAGGATGCCGGCGTTGCTGACGTTTTTCGGTAGCGCGGGTGGCCATGGGCGCTGTTCGTCCAACTCGATCGCCACCAGCAGCGCGCCTTCACTGGCGAGCTCGCCGACGTTGCTTTCAACGCGATGCAGTTGCGCCGGCTCCGGGTCGTTGACGCCGAGGCGCTCGCTGGTTGGCATCAACCGTTCGCGCAGTTGCGCGTAACCGGGCAGATTCAGATCCAGGCGCAGCGCGGCTTTGCCACTGTTCCAGCGCCACAGGCACAACAGCGCGAGCAGCAGGCGCGGCAGCACGCCGTAGACCAGCAGCACGCCGACCAGCCAGGTCGCCCAGGCCTGTCGTGCGCTTTCAATATCCAGTGCGCCGTCGCCGCTGGCGCGGATCATTTCCTCGGTCGGCACGTTGAAGCCGAGCAGCGACGGCAAATAGCCGAGGGCCTGGGTGACGTGAATAAAGGTGTCGGCACCGAGGATCGTGGTTTCCCAGACAAAGCCGTAGCGCCGGGTAGCCATCAGCGTCAGCAGCAGGATCAGCGCGCTGAGCATCGCCAGCAGCCACAGACCATTGACCAAAGTGCCGAGTGCCCAGCGGTTGAGTTTCTTGCGTTGCAGCAGCAACAGCAGGGCCGGCGCCAGTTGCGCGGCTTTGGCGTCGCGGGCGAATTTTTCGCTGAGCCACAGCCACAAGCGCCCGAGGGTGGCGCCGTGTTCGCCAGCGAAAATCAAACCCAGCGCCCAGCTCAGCAGCAAAATCAAATTGATCCCGAGCAGACTGCCCAGCGCCCAGAACACATTCACCGGCGTCTGCCCAAGTGCGGCGAAAGCCAGACCGGCGCCGCTGAGCACGGCGAAAATCATCAACAGCACCAGCGCCAGGCGCGCGCCTTGCAGCCAATGCTTGAGCGCGGCGGTCAGCCCGTCGCGCTCGGCCAGCCATAGCGCCCGGCGCGCAATGCGGCTCGGCAAATCGCCGCCAGCGGCGCGGGCCAGACGATTGGCTTCCAGATCATCCAGCGGCCCCGCGTGTTCTTCGCGCAGGCGGATGGTTTCGGTGAGCCAGAGGTTTTGCAGTGGAGTCAGTTCAGTCACGCGGCGTCCCGTCGCTAAATCGAGCGCTGAGCATAACCGCTGTGGCGCTTATCGGGGTAAGCGCGGCTCTGGTATCCTCGCCGGCATGACTAAATCACTGCCCCTCAGCCTGATCGCAGCCCTCGGTGAAAACCGCGTGATCGGCGTCGACAACAGCATGCCCTGGCACCTGCCGGGGGACTTCAAATACTTCAAGGCGACCACGCTCGGCAAGCCGATCATCATGGGTCGCAAGACCTGGGATTCGCTCGGCCGGCCGCTGCCGGGGCGCTTGAACATCGTGGTCAGCCGCCAGCCCGATCTGCAGCTCGAAGGTGCCGAGGTGTATCCGTCGCTGCAAGCCGCCGTGGCGCGCGCCGAGGAATGGGCGAAAGCCCAGGGCGTTGACGAACTGATGCTGATTGGTGGCGCGCAGTTGTATGCGCAGGGACTGGCGCAGGCCGACCGGCTGTACCTGACCCGCGTGGCGCTGAGCCCCAAAGGGGACGCGTGGTTTCCGGAGTTTGATTTGAACGACTGGAAGCTGGTGTCGGATGTGCCGAATCCGGCAGAGGGTGACAAACCCGCGTACAGCTTCGAAGTCTGGGAAAAAGCCTAAAAGATCGCAGCCTTCGGCAGCTCCTACAGGGTGTCGCATTTCCCCTCTAGGAGCTGGCGCAGCCTGCGATCTTTTGATCTTGCTTTACATCACGCCTGAGCCAACTCGGCATGCTCATCCGCATCCAGCAATGCTTTATCAGTCTGCTGCATGACCTGACTGGTAATCGCCCCTGCGGTAATCGAACCACTCACGTTCAACGCAGTGCGGCCCATATCGATCAACGGCTCGACCGAAATCAGCAACGCCACCAGCGACACCGGCAAGCCCATCGCCGGCAGCACGATCAGGGCGGCGAACGTCGCGCCGCCACCGACCCCGGCGACACCGGCCGAGCTCAACGTGACAATCGCCACCAGCGTCGCGATCCACAGCGGATCGAGCGGGTTGATGCCGACCGTTGGCGCCACCATTACCGCCAACATTGCCGGATAGAGACCGGCGCAACCGTTCTGGCCAATGGTCGCACCGAACGAGGCTGCGAAACTGGCGACCGACGACGGAATACCCAGGCGACGGGTCTGCGCTTCGATACTCAGCGGAATGGTCGCTGCGCTGGAGCGGCTGGTGAAAGCAAACGTCAGCACTGGCCAGATCTTGCGGAAGAAACGCAGCGGGTTGATCCCGGCGGCCGACACCAGCACGCCGTGTACGACGAACATCAGGCCCAGGCCGATATACGACACCACGACGAAACTGCCGAGCTTGATGATGTCCTGCAGGTTGGAACCGGCGACCACTTTGGTCATCAGTGCCAACACGCCGTACGGGGTCAGCTTCATCACCAGACGCACCAGACGCATCACCCAGGCTTGCAGGGTGTCGATGGCGTTGATCACTTTCTGGCCTTTTTCCACGTCATCCTTGAGCAACTGCAACGCAGCAACCCCAAGGAACGCGGCGAAAATCACTACGCTGATGATCGACGTCGGCTTGGCCCGGGCCAGGTCGGCGAACGGGTTCTGCGGGATGAACGACAGCAGCAGTTGCGGCACATTGAGGTCGGCGACTTTGCCGGCGTAGTCGTTCTGAATGGTTTGCAGGCGCGCCATTTCCTGAGTGCCGGCGACCAGACCTTCAGCGCTGAGGCCGAACAGGTTGGTCAGGCCGATGCCGATCAGCGCCGCGATGGCGGTGGTGAACAGCAGCGTGCCGATGGTCAGGAAACTGATCTTGCCCAGCGACGAGGCGTTGTGCAGGCGGGCCACGGCGCTGAGGATCGAAGCGAAGACCAGCGGGATCACGATCATTTGCAGCAGCTGCACGTAACCGTTGCCGACCAGATCGAACCAGCCGATCGAGGCTTTCAGCACCGGGTTGCCGGCACCGTAGATCGTGTGCAGCGCGACGCCGAACGCCACGCCGAGGGCCAGTGCGAGCAGGACTTTTTTCGCCAGGCTCCAAGAGGTGTGGCGGGTTTGCGCCAGAGCGAAGAGCAGGGCGAGGAACACCAGCAGGTTGAGAATCAGCGGTAGATTCATGGGGACTCCAGTAAAGACTGTGCCAACAGCCATCCGGGGCTGCTGCGAACCGGCAAGCCTAGCAGCTTGATTTGCAATGATTTAATACCAAAATGGCTGGGCATCCGTCGTTTTTGGAATAAGCGCGTGTCGCTGTCGGCAATGCAACTGGCGCGCAGGGGACGCAGGCGGTCGCTGACAGGCGAGGGTTGTCACACTTATTTGTTAGCGTCGAACTCTTTGCATCGGGGAGTAGCGCTATGAGAATTGCACGCACGTTGTTGGCTGTGGCACTGGCGGCTGGCCTCGCCGGCCATGCATTGGCCACGGACCTCAAGCATTGGCCGGCGGATCAGGCCAAGGCGCTGGACGCGATGATCGCCGCCAACGCGAACAAGGGTAATTACGCGGTGTTCGACATGGACAACACCAGTTACCGCTACGACCTCGAAGAATCCTTGCTGCCGTTCATGGAAAACAAGGGCCTGATCACCCGTGACAAGCTCGATCCCTCGCTGAAGCTGATGCCGTTCAAGGACACCGCCGATCACAAGGAAAGCCTGTTCAGTTATTACTACCGCCTCTGCGAAGTCGACGACATGGTCTGCTACCCGTGGGTGGCGCAGGTGTTTTCCGGGTTCACCCTCAAGGAGCTCAAGGGCTACGTCGATGAGTTGATGGCTTCGGGCAAACCGGTGCCGGCGACGTATTACGAAGGCGATGTGGTGAAGAAGCTCGACGTCAATCCGCCGAAGATCTTCACTGGCCAGCAGGAGCTATATAACAAGCTGATGGAGAACGGTATCGAGGTTTACGTGATGACCGCAGCCTCCGAGGAGCTGGTGCGCATGGTCGCGGCGGATCCCAAGTACGGTTACAACGTCAAACCGCAGAACGTCATTGGCGTTTCATTGCTGCTCAAGGATCAGAAGACCGGCGAGTTGACCACTGCGCGCAAACAGATCACTGCTGGCAAATATGACGAGAAGGCCAACCTCGGCCTCGAACTGACGCCTTATCTCTGGACCCCGGCAACCTGGATGGCCGGCAAGCACGCGGCGATCCTGACCTATATCGATGAATGGAAAAAACCGGTACTGGTCGGTGGCGACACTCCAACCAGCGACGGTTACATGCTGTTCCACGATGTCGACGTGGCCAAGGGCGGCATTCACTTGTGGATCAACCGCAAGGACAAGTACATGACGCAAATCAACGGCATGATGGCCAAGCACGCGGCGGCGCAAGCCAAGGAAGGCTTGCCGGTGACGGCGGACAAGAACTGGGTGATCGTCAAGCCTGAGGAAATCCAATAAAGCAGCTGCAAGCTGCAAGCGGTAAGGAAGAGCAACTTGGCTCTTGCTTGAAGCTTGCAGCTTGCAGCTGTTTTTATATCCCGTCGAGCATCGCTTTGTTACGCACCGCGCCCTTGTCGGCACTGGTCGCCAGCAAGGCGTAGGCCTTGAGCGCGGTGGTCACTTTGCGTGGGCGCACTTCAACCGGTTTCCAGCCTTTCTTGTCCTGCTCGGCGCGGCGTGCCGCCAGTTCTTCGTCGCTGACCAACAGGTTGATCGAGCGATTCGGAATGTCGATCAGCACCTTGTCGCCATCCTGCACCAGACCGATCGCGCCGCCGGCCGCAGCCTCTGGCGAAGCGTGACCGATCGACAGGCCGGAGGTACCGCCGGAGAAACGGCCGTCGGTGAGCAGCGCACAGGCTTTGCCCAGACCTTTGGATTTCAGGTAGGAAGTCGGATAGAGCATTTCCTGCATGCCCGGGCCGCCTTTCGGACCTTCGTAGCGAATGATGACGATGTCGCCTTCCTTCACTTCGTCAGCGAGGATGCCGCGCACGGCGCTGTCCTGGCTTTCGAAAATCTTCGCGTTGCCTTCGAAGACGTGGATCGACTCGTCGACGCCAGCGGTTTTCACCACGCAACCGTCCTGCGCGATGTTGCCGTACAGCACGGCGAGGCCGCCTTCTTTCGAATAGGCGTGCTCGAAACTGCGGATGCAGCCGTTTTCACGGTCGTCGTCGAGGGTTTCCCAACGGGTCGACTGGCTGAACGCGGTCTGGGTCGGAATGCCCGCAGGACCTGCCTTGAAGAAGTGATGCACGGCTTCGTCGCTGGTCTGGGTAATGTCCCACTTGGCGATGGCTTCTTCCATGCTCCGGCTGTGCACGGTTGGCAGGTCGGTGTGCAGCAGGCCGCCACGGGCCAGCGAACCGAGGATGCTGAAAATGCCGCCGGCGCGGTGCACGTCTTCCATGTGGTACTTCTGGATGTTCGGCGCAACTTTGCACAGCTGCGGCACGCTGCGCGAGAGACGATCGATGTCGCGCAGGTCGAAATCGATCTCGGCTTCCTGGGCGGCTGCGAGCAAGTGCAGGATGGTGTTGGTCGAACCGCCCATGGCGATGTCGAGCATCATCGCGTTTTCGAACGCCTTGAAGTTGGCGATGTTGCGCGGCAGCACGGAGTCATCGTTCTCGCCGTAGTAACGCTTGCACAGCTCGACGATGGTGCGCCCGGCCTGGAGGAACAGCTGTTCGCGGTCGCTGTGGGTGGCCAGGGTCGAACCGTTGCCCGGCAAGGCCAGACCCAGTGCTTCGGTCAGGCAGTTCATCGAGTTGGCGGTGAACATGCCGGAGCACGAACCGCAGGTCGGGCAGGCGCTACGCTCGTACTCGGCGACTTTCTCGTCAGAAGCGCTGGAGTCGGCGGCGATCACCATGGCGTCCACCAGATCGAGACCGTGGGAAGCGAGTTTGGTCTTGCCCGCTTCCATCGGGCCACCGGAAACGAAGATCACCGGGATGTTCAGGCGCAATGCAGCCATCAGCATGCCCGGGGTGATCTTGTCGCAGTTGGAAATGCAGACGATGGCGTCGGCGCAGTGGGCGTTGACCATGTACTCGACGGAGTCGGCGATGATTTCGCGGCTCGGCAGCGAATACAGCATGCCGTCGTGGCCCATGGCGATGCCGTCATCGACGGCGATGGTGTTGAATTCCTTGGCCACGCCACCGGCGCGTTCGATCTCGCGGGCGACCAGTTGACCCAGGTCCTTCAGGTGTACATGCCCCGGGACGAACTGGGTGAACGAGTTGGCGATGGCAATGATCGGCTTCTTGAAGTCGTCATCTTTCATGCCGGTGGCGCGCCACAGTGCGCGGGCGCCGGCCATGTTGCGGCCGTGGGTGGATGTTTTCGAGCGGTAATCTGGCATGGAGCACTCCGGGCGGCTAATCACGTACTAAAGGGGAGTGAGCTTCTGTTGACCTCTGAAACACCCGAAAAATGGCCGTGTGTCCGGAAGCTGCCGATGACGTTGCGGGATCGCCGCTGGTCTCAGCCTGAGCTCATAAACCCGCCGGGGATGAATGGCGATGAATGAGGCGATTCTACACCGCTGGCGTCGTGAGGGAATGGCGCAAAGCGTTGTTCCCGTGCCGAAGGAGCCAGCGCAATGACGACTGGCAGGGTCAATGGTCGCCTCCCGGCATTACCGGATTGCCGTGCAGCTTGCTGCTTCGCCGGCCGATCACGCTGTTGAGCAACAACGATATGCCACTCAGTACCACAAAACCGCAGCCAAGCGTCGCTTGCAGATTGGCCGGGCCGAGGCTGATCAGGGCGCTGACCAGCCCGCCACAGATAAAGATGATGATGCTGCCGGCGGATGCCGATGCGCCGGCATTTTCGGCAAACACGCTCATGGCACGGGAGGTGGCCGGGGGCCGCGCAATGGTGGTGCCGACGGTGCAGATCAGCATCGGAACCAGCACCGCCGCGGCTGACAGCTCATGGTTGGTGGCCAGATAGAGCATCACCAGACCCGAGATCAGAATCAGACTCAGGCCGGTGAAAATCTGCTGTTGCGTATTGATAAGCCGGGTCAGCGCGCTGGCGAGCAGGCCGCCGAAGACATAAGCGGCGCCATAGATCAGCAGAATCAAAGCGAAATCGTAAGGCGCCATTTGCAATTGCTCCATGAAGATCAACGGCGAAGTGACGATGAAGGAAAAGTGGCAGGCGAAAGCGAACGCGGAAATCAGCCAATAGCCGACAAACGGGAAATTGCTCAGGACCCGTCTGTAGGACTGAATGAAACCCAGGTGTGGACCGTTCTGAACAGGCCGGCTGTTGTCGAGCAGTCGCCAGGTTTTGATCAGAACCACGGCTGCAAGGGCGATGAATACCCAGAAGCTGCCGCGCCAGCCGAGGGTGGCTTGCAGAAACGTACCCGCCAGCGGCGATAGCGAAATGAAGATGCCCGTTGCGGTGACCATCAGAATCCGCAGCCGGTCACGCTCCTGGCCTTCAAACAGATCCTGTACCAGTGCCTGAGACAGCATGAAACTACCGCACCCCATCGCCTGCATCACCCGGAAAACGAGGAACAGCGTGTAGTCATTGCTCAGCACGCAGCCAAGGGCGCCGAGCAGCGACGCGCTCGTGCCGGCCAGCAGCAAACCCTTGCGTCCAATCACGTCCGAGAGCGGGCCGATCAGTAGTTGCGCGAAGGCAATACCGACGGCGAACAGACTGATCGACAGGGCGATGTCGCTCGGCGATCGACCAAAGTGTGCCGCCAGCGCCGGGAACGAGGGCAGCACAACATCCAGCGGGAACACGCCGAGCAGGATCATTGCCAGTAACAGGCTGACTGCTCCGCGCTGTTGTCGGCGGCTGACTGTACGGCTGCGTTTATTCATCGATCAATCCTGCTCTGGCGAAAAGTGTCTGGTTATGGGGCAGCGCAAAAAAACCAGCCTTGTGCAGGGCCTCCAGCGTGGGTTTGCAGCCGGCACGAGCGCGAGCACGGCTGGACTGCACAGTTGCCATCGCACCGACAATCTCTTTCAAGTCACTCTCGGCAATGCCGGCCGAGCGCAGGCTTTGTTGCAGCCAGCTCTCGTCGACCTCGAAGAAGATGGGGATGATCTCCACAAGAGTCCTGGCGGCGAACAGGCGCTGGCGACTGTTCATCGCAATCCATAAGTAGTGGAAGGCCTCTGCGAAGTAACGGCTGTGCCGGGCTTCGTCCGCGAGATGGTCACGCAGCATGTCGTTCACACTTGAAACCATGGTGTTGCGGCAAACCTCGAGCAACTCCCGGGCGATGATGGTTTCCGAGACAAATCCAAGTAGAAACCAGGCCAGTGCGCGGTTCTTCTCCGGCGTGCGCGCGATCAGGGCATTCATGCGTGTGATCCGCTTCGGAATGACCGGTCGCCGGGTAATGCTGTAGAACGCGGCGATCTGCTCGGCTATCTGGTTGGAGAACAGCGCGTGGTAGCCCTCGTCGGTGTACAGCTGCAATGCAGCGTGTTTCATCGGCAGCGGTATATAGATGGGCAGTTCGCGGTGGACGATGACCTCCACTGCGCGGTTGACGATGCGGTGCTCGAGCAGGGTGGTGTAATCGAGGAAATACACCAGATGATTGGCAGTGAGGCGGTGCAAGGTATCGCGACCCTTGGCCTGGATGGCCGGATGTGCCAGATAAGGCAGAAAGGCCGGGGGAAACCAATAGCGGTTCTGCAGCTGTTGCTCGACATCGCCCGGTAAACGATAGTCATGGGTACTGCTGCGCACCGATGCGCGGCTTTCCCAGTCGGGAAGGGTGAATTTGAGAGACCACGACACCGGTGCCTCGCCCTCATCCAGCGCTGTGGAAATCATGACGGTACCCCGCGAAGCAGGTCACGCATTTCCTGACACATGGCGTGGCCATCGCTTTCGCCGCAACCGACAAAGAACAACGGTTGCTCAGCGCTGCCTTCGAGCCCGAGCAGGGTTTCGACCTGGGCGTCGGCAAACGCGCCGGTCAGCCAGGTATTGAGCCCCAGCGTTGTCGCGACGAGCTGGAAGGTTTGCGAGAGATGGCCTGCCTCGATGAACGCCATGCGATAGGCGCGCGAGTGTTCGTACTTCCACCAGAGTCGATCAAATCTGGCGGTGATGAATACGCCCAGCGGCAGATTGTTGATGAAGTGCTGGCCGCCGAGCAGCTGACCCAGGGCTGGTTCGGGCAAAGCGTTGACCCGGCTCAGGGCGTGTTCGCAAGGATGGTAGGCGTAGACGCCCGGTTCCAGCCCGACAATGTTCTGCACCAGAAGAAAGCCTTCACAAGCGTTAAGACCACCGCCGGAGGGGCTGCTTCGGCGGGTATCGAGGCCAGGCGCGACCAGATCGTCGTGCGCGTTTTCGCGCGCTGGAAGATAGCCGAGCGTGAAATACAGCAGCGTTGCAACCTCGGCCAGTGTCACCGCCGCACCGGTGTAGGAGCGGCAGGTTTTCCGCGTCCGCAATGCCTGAGTCAGGCTGTCATCGTTCATGGCATCGGGTGCTGGCAGGATGATGAGCGCTTCAGCTGACTGCGGTGTTCTGAGGGTTATGGGGGCGGGTGTTGCCAACACTTCGCTGCAATGCGCCAGATAGTGTCTGGACCATTCATGAATGTTCTGCGGAGTGTGCTCGCAAGGGATGTTTTGTGTGCCGATGTGATAAATCTTCGACAGTTCATCCCAGCCCCAATTCGGGCTGTCGATTTTAGAAACGCTTAGAATATCTGCGTCCCTGAGTTGTATGTCTATTATGTTTTGCGGATCAAACAAAACTGGATTGTTTATAAGTTGTGCGAGGCGAATGGAATAGTCGAGATCAAGCTCGTATTGAGTGTGCGTTTTATAGTTCCAGACAACTTGTCCAGGCGGGCGCGGCAATATAAAAAGAAAAGGATTGATATACATTGTTTTAAATCACTCAGGGAAAGTCTTGAGGACGCCGGAGTGCCGGCACTCTCCGGCGTCCAGACTTGCTTAGCGGGCTTTGGCTGCAATCAGGAAGGCGAGGTTGGCGAGTTTATTTGTTTCCAGATAAATGGTTTTCATGATGTGAACTCCTTGTTCATCAGTAGTTGAAGTCGCCTCATGGCGACAACTTCATAATAGTTTGTAATCGAATATTGGCAAGGGGATATTAAGTAGGAATATTCCAGTAATTCTGTCGGAGTGATCGAGTACTGGATATCTGCGTTGTAGGTTAATTTCCCGCAACTAACAGCTGTGGCGAAACGTCCTGCAAGGGAGCTGGAAAGTAACTGTAGGAAGACGCCTAAACACTCATGTTGAGTGTGAAGAAAGGAGGGGGCGGGAGGTGGAAAAAAACGGGGAGCTCGGCGGCTCCCCGTGTTCAACCGCAATCAGCTGTTGGGCAGCAGACGGCAGGTGATGCTTTTGATGTAGCGGGTTTCGGCGATGGCCGGATGCACCGGATGATCCGGGCCCTGACCGCCACGCTCGAGCATCTGGATGTTGCGGTCCAAATGGCGGGCGCTGGTCAGCAGGATATTCTGCAGGTCGTCTTCCGGCAGGTGCATGGAGCACGAAGCACTGACCAGAATGCCGTCCTTGGTCAGCAGGCGCATGGCTTGCTCGTTCAGACGGCGGTAAGCACCTTCGCCGTTCTTCATGTCTTTCTTGCGCTTGATGAAGGCTGGCGGATCAGCAACGATCACGTCGAAGCGCTCTTCGCTAGCCTTCAGCTCCTTCAACGCTTCGAAGACGTCGCCTTCGATGCAGGTCATCTTGTCAGCGAAGCCGTTCAACGCAGCGTTGCGCTCGACACCGTCGAGGGCGAATGCCGAGGCGTCGACGCAGAACACTTCGCTGGCGCCGAACGCAGCGGCCTGCACGCCCCAGCCACCGATGTAGCTATAGAGATCCAGGACTCGTTTGCCTTTGGCATAAGGTGCCAGGCGCGCACGGTTCATGCGGTGATCGTAAAACCAGCCGGTTTTCTGCCCTTGAATGACCGGCGCTTCGAACTTGACGCCGTTCTCTTCCAGCGCGACCCATTCCGGCACCAGACCGAACACGGTTTCGACGTAACGGTTGAGGCCTTCGGCGTCGCGGGCGGCGGAGTCGTTCTTGAACAGGATGCCGCTTGGCTTGAGCACCTGGGTCAACGCGGCGATCACGTCGTCTTTATGCGCTTCCATGGTCGCCGAGGCGATCTGCACCACAAGGATGTCGCCGAAACGATCGACCACCAGACCCGGCAGCAGGTCGGAGTCGCCGTAGACCAGACGATAGAACGGCTTGTCGAACAGACGCTCGCGCAACGACAGCGCGACATTCAGGCGATGCACCAGCAGCGACTTGTCGAGGGCCAGTTTGATGTCGCGCGACAGCAGGCGCGCGCAGATCAGGTTGTTCGGGCTCATGGCGACGATGCCCAGCGGCTTGCCGCCGGCGGCTTCCAACACCGCCTGATCGCCGGCCTTGAAGCCGTGCAGAGGCGTGGCGGCCACGTCGATTTCGTTGCTGTAGACCCACAAGTGGCCGTTGCGCAGGCGACGGTCGGCGTTGGCTTTGAGGCGCAGGCTAGGCAGGGACATGACGTCGCTCCGGAAAAAAGAGCGGGAGTATAGCGTGTTGACGCGTGCTCCGGTCTGGCGCGCGATGAATAGCGGATGGCCCCTTCGCGAGCAGGCTCGCTCCCACACTTGTAGTGCATTCACCTGTGGGAGCGAGCCTGCTCGCGAAAGGGATGCCGACGACTACGCAGCCAGTGCGTCAATCAGGGCCTGACTGAACGCCGGCACATCATCCGGCTGGCGGCTGCTGATCAGGTAGCCGTCCTTTACCACTTCCTGATCGACCCAGTTGGCCCCGGCATTGACCAGATCGTCCTTGACGGTTTTGTAGCTGGTCATGGTCTTGCCGTTAACCAGTCCCGCCGAGATCAGCAACCAGCTGCCGTGGCAGATCACGGCAATCGGCTTGCCCGCCGAAGCGGCAGTCTTGACCAGATGCTGAGCATCCTGATCGATACGGATGGTGTCAGAGTTCTGCACGCCACCGGGCAGCAGTACCGCATCGTAGTGTTCGATGCTCGCAGCCTGGAAGGAGTTGGCGACCGGAAAGTCATCCGCCGGTTTGTCATGGTTCCAGCCTTTGACCGTGCCGGCCTCGGTCGAGAGGATATCGACCTGCACGCCGGCCTGCTCGAGGGCATCCTTGGGGCCGGTCATTTCGACCTGTTCGAAACCATCGGTAACCAAAATAGCGACGCGTTTGTCATTGAGGGAAGTTGCCATCGGTAAGCTCCTGAGTCTGTGGAGATTTTGCCTTCGCAGCGGAACGTTGAGGTCCGATGCGCCCTACAGATTCCGAAGCCTGGGCACAGATGAAAGTTCCGGCGATGTGCCCATCGGTGTGTCGCCCTGCCGTTTCAGCGGTTAGAATCGCCGCCTGCCCCGGAGTGTGTACTTATGTCCCAAGAGCTGACCACCGAACAGATCCAACAATCGCTGCAAGGCATCAGTGTGCCGGCGCAACCGCAGATCATGGTGGATCTGCAAATGGAGCAGTACATGCCCGACCCGGACCTGGAGGTGATCGCCAAACTGATCTCCCAGGACCCTGGTCTGTCTGGCGCGCTGCTGAAGATCGTCAACTCGCCGTATTACGGCCTGAGCAACAAGATCACCTCGATCCAGCGTGCGGTGAACCTGTTGGGTAGTCGTTCGATCATCAACCTGATCAACGCGCAGTCGATCAAGGGCGAGATGAACGACGACACCATCGTCACCCTCAACCGTTTCTGGGACACCGCGCAGGATGTGGCGATGACCTGCCTGACCCTGGCCAAGCGCATCGGCACACAGGCGGGTGACGAAGCCTATGCGTTGGGCCTGTTCCACGATTGCGGTGTGCCGTTGATGCTGCAGCGTTTCCCCAATTACATGACCGTGCTGGAAGAGGCCTACGCCAGCGCCAGCCCGGAATGCCGCGTGGTCGATACGGAAAACCGCGTGTTCAATACCAACCACGCCGTGGTCGGTTACTACACCGCCAAGTCCTGGCGCCTGCCGGAGCATGTCAGCGCCGCCATCGCCAACCATCACAATGCGCTGGCGATTTTCAGCGACGAATCGTCGAAGAACAGCCAACTGAAAAACTTGCTGGCGATTCTGAAAATGGCCGAGCACATCTGCGCCTCATATCGGGTGCTGGGCAACCAGAGCGAGGATTTCGAGTGGAGCGCGGTCGGCCCGCTGGTGCTTGATTACGTCGGTCTGTCGGACTACGACTTCGAAACACTCAAACAAACGATTCGCGACCTCGGCGCGCATTGATCCGAGGACACCATGCCTGAACTGCCGGAAGTCGAAACCACCCGCCGGGGAATTGCCCCGCACCTGGAAGGCCAGCGGGTCAGCCGGGTCATCGTCCGCGACCGGCGTCTGCGCTGGCCGATCCCGGAAGACCTCGATGTGCGCCTGTCCGGGCAGCGCATCGTGCTGGTCGAACGGCGTGCCAAGTACCTGTTGATCAACGCCGAGATCGGCACGCTGATCAGCCATTTGGGCATGTCGGGCAATCTGCGTCTGGTCGAGGCCGGGTTGCCGGCGTTGAAGCACGAGCACGTCGACATCGAACTGGAATCGGGTCTGGCCTTGCGCTACACCGATCCGCGACGGTTTGGCGCGATGTTGTGGAGCAACGACCCGCTCAATCACGAATTGCTGATTCGCCTCGGGCCGGAGCCACTGACCGATCTGTTCGATGGCGAAAGATTGTTCAAGCTGTCACGCGGGCGTTCGATGGCGGTCAAGCCGTTCATCATGGACAACGCGGTGGTGGTCGGGGTCGGCAATATCTACGCGACCGAAGCGCTGTTCGCTGCCGGCATTGATCCGCGCCGTGAAGCCGGGGGGATTTCCCGCGGGCGCTATCTGAAACTGGCGATCGAGATCAAGCGCATCCTTGCCGCTGCCATCGAGCGTGGCGGCACGACATTGCGCGATTTCATTGGCGGCGACGGTCAGCCGGGCTATTTCCAGCAGGAACTGTTTGTCTACGGCCGCGGCGGTCAGCACTGCAAGGTCTGCGGCACGGGCCTGCGCGAAGTGAAGCTGGGCCAGCGCGCCAGCGTGTTTTGCCCGCGCTGCCAGACCTGAAAAAATCCTTCGGTCTATAGTGAGAAGTCTCACTGCTCAGCCCGAAGGATCGTGCCATGAAATCCCTGCAAGTCCTCTTCGTCACTCTGCTGCTGTGTTCCAGTCTGGCTGTACAGGCATCGGAAAACGGCAGCGGTGATCCGCGTTACACCATCCAGAATCCCCCGGCCTACGCCATGCTCGGCGACCTGCTGATTGCCCGACCTTTGCTGGTGGTGGCCACGGTGATCGGTGCGGGAGCGTTTGTGGTGTCGTTGCCGTTTACCGCACTGGGCGGCGGGGTCGGCGATGCGGGGCAGGCGCTGGTGGTTGACCCGGCGAAGGCGGCGTTCGTGCGGTGTCTGGGGTGTACGGGGGAGGGGTTCGAGCAGCGCGAGTGAAGGGCAAGATCAAAAGATCGCAGCCTTCGGCAGCTCCTACAGAGGAATGCGATCCATGGAGGAGCTGCCAAAGGCTGCGATCTTTTTAGCGAATCAGGCCTTGCCGGTGATCTTGCGGTACTTCTCCATCAACTGTTCTTCAGTCTCCGGATGGGCTTCGTCCAGTGGAATGCAATCCACCGGGCAGACCTGCTGGCACTGCGGCTCGTCGTAGTGGCCGACGCACTGGGTGCACAGGTTCGGGTCGATCACGTAGATCTCTTCGCCTTGGGAAATGGCGGCGTTCGGGCACTCGGGTTCGCAGACGTCGCAGTTGATGCAATCGTCGGTGATGATCAGGGACATGCTAACTCCAGCCGGGGCGGCAGGCCCGGGCGCTATAAATCAATGCGCGCAATTGTGCCGCATTGGCGCTCGCAGTGCACGCGGGGGCGATCAAGGGCTGCAAAACAGAGATCGCAGCCTTCGGCAGCTCCTACAAGCAAAGATCGCAGCCTGCGGCAGCTCCTACTTTTTGAAGCGTAGGGTCAGCGCGTCGGCCACGGCCGGGTGGACGAACTTGCTGATATCGCCGCCCAGCGCGGCAATCTCCCGCACCAGCGTCGAGGAAATGAACGAATAACGCTCCGACGGCGTGAGAAACAGGCTCTCCACATCCGGCGCCAGTTGACGGTTCATGTTGGCCAGCTGGAATTCGTATTCGAAGTCCGACACCGCGCGCAGACCACGCAGGAACACATTGGCGTTCTGCTCTTTGGCGAAATGCGCGAGCAGCGTCGAGAAACCGACCACTTCCACGTTCGGCAGGTGCTTGGTGACCTCGCGAGCCAGTTCGACCCGTTGTTCCAGCGGGAACAGCGGGTTCTTTTTCGGGCTGGCGGCGACCGCAATGATCACGTGATCGAACAGGCGCGAGGCGCGTTCGACCAGATCGCCATGGCCCTTGGTAATAGGGTCGAAGGTACCTGGGTACAACACTCGGTTCATCGCGTCGTCCTGGCGGGAGTCCGTTGGGGAGTCGGATGGTATCGCAGCCTTCCCGGTCGGCCAAGTCGCCTGTTGGGTAAGAAAGCACTATAGACGATAGGAATATTCTGCTTTTTCATGGATTTTTCAGCCGAACAGCCAAGGCTGTCGCCAGTTGCGCGGTCAGGCCATACACCGACAGTTGGGGGTTGGCGCCGATGCTGGTGGGGAACAGTGAGCCGTCGTGAATCGACAGGTTGCTCAGTTGATGATGGCGACCGAGGCTGTCGGCGACCGCGTTTTTCGGATCTTCACCCATCGCACAACCACCCATGACGTGAGCGCTGCCCAGTCGCGTGCGGTACAGCTCCAGGCTCAATCCATCGATCATTGAGCGCGCCTCGGAAAGGGTCTTCACATAGCGGCCGTCGGCGTGCATCGGCATGACGGATTGCGCGCCGCCGGCGAACTGGATTTCCGCCATGACGTGAAAGGCCCGGCGCAAACCGTCCCAGGCGTACTGCGAAACCTGATAGTCGAGCACTGGCGAGCCATCGCCGCGCAACTCCACCGCGCCACCGCTGCTGTCCGGGTGGAAGCCATCGCGCAGCAGCGCCAGCATCGCGTGGGTGTGCGGCAGATCAGCCATGTGTTGCGCGTTCTCTTGGCCGAAACCGCCGAGCAGTGTGGCGGCCAGCGCCGGGTGCAGCGGTGGCACTTCGAGTTTGAATGCCATCGGCCCGGTGGTGCCGTCCTTCCATTGGAAATGGTCGGAATAAATCGACTGCGGCGCTCCGTAGAACGGATTGACCACCTCGGCGAAACGCGCGGCGGACATGTTCACCGGGTGCAGAAAGGTGCGCTTGCCCACGCGCCCATGTGGATCCGGCGCGTCGGAGCGCAGCAACAGCGCCGGGCTGTTGATGCCGCCGCCGGCCAGCACGTAATGCCGCGCCTTGACCGTGATGCTGCGCCCGGTCGGCTCGACGCAGCGCTCGTCCATCGCCACGCAATGCAGGCCGGTCACCTTGTCGCCGCTGATCAGCAGTTTTTCCACTCGCGCCAGATACAGCAGCTCGCCGCCCTTTTCCAGCGTCGCCGGGATGGTCGTGACCATCATCGATTGCTTGGCATTGCTCGGGCAGCCCATGCCGCAATAGCCCAGATTCCAGCAGCCGCGCACGTTGCGCGGGATCACGTGCCAGCTGTAGCCGAGTTGCTCGCAGCCTTTGCGGATCACGTCGTTATTGGCGTTGGGCGGCACCATCCACGGCGCGACGCCGAGGCGCTGCTCCATTTTCTCGAACCACGGCGCCATCTCTGCCGGGCTATGGCCTGTGACGTTGTGTTCGCTGGCCCAGTGTTCGAGGGTCGGCTCGGGCGTGCGGAAACTCGAGGTCCAGTTGATCAGCGTCGTGCCGCCGACCGCGCGGCCCTGCAGGATAGTGATCGCGCCGTCCTTGCTCATGCGCCCGATGCCTTCCTGATAGAGGCTGCTGTAGGCCTCGTCTTCGAGCAGTTTGAAATCCGAACTGGTCTTCAGCGGGCCTTCTTCGATCAGCAGGACTTTGTAACCGGCCGCGCTGAGAATTTCCGCTGTGGTACCGCCGCCGGCGCCGCTGCCGATGATCGCCACGTCGGCTTCGAGGGTAAGGTCGTTGCTCAGTTGCGCGCCGTTGTAGGTTTTCCAGCCTCGGGCGAGGCCTTCGCGGAAGGGATCGGGTACGGGCATCGGTCAGGTTCTCTTTATTATTCTGGATGCTGAGGTGATGCAACTGGCCCCTTCGCGAGCAGGCTCGCTCCCACAGGGAATTGCATTTCACATGTGGGAGCGAGCCTGCTCGCGAAGACCGCCCCCCGGTTTCAGACCTTAGGCGGCCCGGGATAACCGCAATGCGCCCAGGATTCGGCGCGGGTGTACCAGGCCATCATCACCATCTGCTGCAACGAGCGATGGCCCATGCGCAGCAAGCTCAGTGAACTGTTCTCCCAGCGCTCGAGGAAATGTCGCATCGCTTCAGGGCTGGCGTTTTCCCAACTGCCCCAGATGCCGGTGAGCGGGCCACGGGTCACGGCCATACCCAGCACATCGAACAATTGCCGAGTGAGCTTGAGCATTTCCGGCGACACGTGATCAAGGCTGTAGTCCAGCGACTTCAGCGTGCCGTCGACCGCTGCGGGCATTTCCCCGGCGGCGACGGCGCCGTCGAGCATCACCGGGATCAGCGCGCGCAGGAACAGCAGATCGCCGTCGCGCAAACTGGCAAAACCGTTGGCGTTGATACTCGACGAGCAGCCAGTGAGGCTGGCGCCAAGGCCGGCGGTGGCGAGAAACGCGCTGGCGCCGAGGCTGAATTTCAGCAGGCCACGGCGCGACAGGGCGGGTGTTTCGGTCAGGCTTGGGTGCATTGTTGTTATTACCCGGCGTTGACGATCGTTTAGCGGATGAACAGCTTCTGAATCAGTTTCTGAATCGATTTGCCGTAGGGCGGGTAGATCAGCCGCGCCGCGTTGAAGCGCTGTTTGACCAGCACGCCCTTGGCCTTGCTGAAGGTCAGGAAACCTTCGTGCCCGTGGTAATGGCCCATGCCTGAGGGACCGATACCACCGAAGGGCATATCGTCCTGGGCGACGTGCAGCAGGGTGTCGTTCAGGCAAACACCGCCGGAATGGGTCTCGTGCAGCACGCGGTTCTGTTCGCGTTTGTCATAGCCAAAGTAGTAAAGAGCCAGAGGACGAGGCCGCTGATTGATGTAAGCGAATGCCTGCTCCAGATCGCGATAAGGCACGATCGGCAGCAACGGGCCGAAGATTTCATCCTGCATCACGGTCATCTCATCGCTGACATTGAGCAGCACGCTGTGCGGCATGCGTCGGCCCTGGCCTTGGTCGAACAGCGGGATCAGCAGCGCGCCCTTGCTCGTCGCGTCGCTGACGTAACCGTTGAGCCGGGCCAGTTGGCGTTCGTTAATGATTGCCGTGTAGTCAGCGTTATCCGCCAGGGTCGGATAAAAGCCCCGCACGGCCTGACGATAGGCCTCGACGAAAGCGCCGACGCGGTCTTCCGGCACCAGCACATAGTCAGGCGCGACGCAGGTCTGCCCGGCGTTGAGGGTCTTGCCGAAGGCGATGCGTTCGGCGGCGTCCTTGAGCGGTACGTCTCTGGAGACGATGGCCGGCGACTTGCCGCCCAGTTCCAGCGTCACTGGCGTGAGGTTTTCCGCCGCAGCGCGCATGACGTGTCTGCCGACGCTGGTGGAACCGGTGAACAGCAAGTGATCGAAAGGCAGACGCGAGAACGCCACGCCGACATCCGCTTCGCCCAGCACTACACAAACCAGGTCTTCGGGAAAGATCCGCGCGAGCAGCTCTTTGAGCAGCAGTCCGGTGGCCGGGGTCGATTCGCTGAGCTTGAGCATCACCCGATTGCCCGCCGCCAGGGCGCCAACCATCGGCCCCACGGCCAGATACAGCGGGTAGTTCCACGGCACGATCACGCCGACCACGCCCAGCGGCTGATAAACCACCTTCGCCGAAGCCGGCTGGAACGCCACGCCGACCTTGCGCCGCGATGGCTTCATCCAGTTTTTCAGGTGGCGGCTGGCGTAGTGAATGCCGTGCAGGCTCGGCATCAGCTCGGCGAGCAGGGTTTCGTCGGCGCTGCGGTGACTGAAGTCGGCGCTGATCGCTTCGATCAACGCCTGACGCTCACTGCTGAGCAAATCGCGCAAAGCCTTGAGCCACTGTTGCCGTTGCGCAGCGGGCGGCATCGGGTTGGCGGCATAGGCCGCTCGTTGCGCGTGGAACTGCCGATCAAGCGTTCCAAGAGGCTGTTGCAGGGTTTGCAGGTAGGCAATGTCGGCAGTCATCGCAGGCTCCGGATTTTATTGTAATGAGCACTTTTTAGAGTCGATGCTCTATAAAGTCAAACGACTTCCGCGCACGTCAGTGTTTTATCCATTTCCGGTTAGGTCGTAAGATGCGCCGTCTACGCACTCTGAATTAAAGCTCAAGCCATGGCCCCACGAATAAAAACCAGCGAGCGCATCGTTCAGAACAGCCTGGAGTTGTTCAATCAGCAGGGCGAGCGCAGCGTCAGCACCAACCACATCGCCGCGCACATGGAGATTTCTCCGGGCAACCTGTACTACCACTTCCCCAACAAGCAGGCGATCATTGCCGTGTTGTTCAGTGAGTACGAAGCTCTGGTGGACAGCTTTTTGCGTCCGCCCCAGGGCCGCCCGGCGACCGTCGAAGACAAGCGTTTCTATTTGAAGGAACTGCTGTCGGCCATGTGGCGCTACCGCTTTCTGCATCGCGACCTTGAGCATTTGCTCGACAGCGATGCGGAACTGGCCGCGCGTTATCGGCGCTTTTCCCAGCGCTGCGTGATCCAGGGTGCCGCGATCTACGAAGGCTTCGTCGCCGCCGGCATCCTGAAAATGGATCGCGTGCAGATCGAGTCGCTGACCCTCAACGCTTGGATCATCCTGACCTCGTGGGTGCGTTTTCTGTGCACCACGCGGGAAAACTCCAACCACCTCAGCGAACAGGCCGTGAAGCGTGGCGTGTATCAGGTGCTGGTGCTGGAAGCAGGGTTTGTTACCGATCAGGCGCGGGATGAAGTCAACGCATTGTTCGACGAGTTCTATGTGCCGCTGGCACAGGCCCTTGAAGACGTGAAATAAACCGTTCAGCCGAATGCCACAGGAGCCCCGTTATGTCGATTGCGCAGTTGATCAGCCCACAAGCACTGGACGCTCGCAAAGAGCAGCCGGGTCTGGTGATTCTCGATTGCCGTTTTGCCCTCGAAGATCCGGATTACGGCCAGCGCAGCTACGCCGAAGGGCACATTGCCGGGGCGAGTTTCGCCGATCTGGAGCGAGATTTGAGCGGCAAGGTCGAGAAGGGCGTGACCGGGCGTCATCCGTTGCCCGAGCCGGCGGCGTTGATCGAGCGCTTGCAAGCCTGGGGCATCGGCAACGACAGCGATGTGGTTCTGTATGACGACGGCCCGGGTGCATACGCGGCGCGGGCATGGTGGTTGCTGGCCTGGCTGGGCAAGCGCGACGGCGTGTTCATTCTCGACGGCGGGCTCAAGGCCTGGCACGCGGCCGGTCTGCCGCTGAGCCTGGATCCGCCGAGCGTGACGCCGGGTAACTTCAGTGGTCAGCCGGACATGAGCCTGTTGCTCAGCGCCGAGCAATTGCAGCAGCGCCTCGGCCAGCCAACGCTGACCCTGCTCGACGCCCGCGCCTTGCCGCGTTTCAAGGGCGAGGTGGAACCGATCGATCCGGTCGCCGGGCACATTCCCGGCGCACAGTGTGCAGCGTTCACCGAAAACCTCGGCAGTGATGGGCGCTTCCTGCCGGCCGAGCAGCTCAATCAGCGTTTTGCCGGCAAACTGGGCGATCGCTCGCCGTCGGAACTGGTCGCCTATTGCGGATCCGGGGTGACGGCATGTCATAACCTGTTTGCGCTGTGTCTGGCTGGCTACCCGCTGGGCGCCCTGTATGCCGGATCGTGGAGCGAATGGATCAACGAGCCATCGCGCGGCATTGCCACAGGCGAATAAAGTCGCAGATTCCTGGTGGGAGGGAGCCTGCTCTCGAAAGCGGTGGGTCAGTTATCACTTCATTACCTGACGGATGCCTTCGCGAGCAGGCTCGCTCCCACAAAGTCCTTTGTCGCATCGCAAAATCTGACCAAAGCGCAGGTCCTTGTGGGAGCGAGCCTGCTCGCGAAAGTGGTGTGTCAGTTATCACTTCATTACCTGACGGACGCCTTCGCGAGCAGGCTCGTTCCCACAAGTCCTTTGTCGCATCGCAAAATCTGACCAAAGCGCAGATCCCTTGTGGGAGCGGGCTTGCTCGCGAAAGCGGTGTGTCAGTTATCACTTCATTACCTGACGGGTCGCCTTCGCGAGCAGGCTCGCTCCCACAAAGTCCTTTGTCGCATCGCAAAATCTGACCAAAGCGCAGATCCCTTGTGGGAGCGGGCTTG